>CAZXTZ010000037.1:0-19137 GCA_964643645.1 uncultured Geobacteraceae bacterium | reverse complement strand
CGGGTACAGAAATCTATTTTTGAGGTTGAGGTTACACCGTACCAGTTTGCCGAGATGCGCCGGAGGGCTGAAGCGGAGATGGTTGCAGAGGAAGACGGCGTGAAATTCTTTCCCCTTTGCGGGCGCTGCTGCGACACCGTCCTTACCTATGGGCGTTATATGAAAACCGAGGAATCAGGCAGTTATCTTGTACTCTGAAAGTGAAAACAAAGCAGATTATTTTTTCAATACGGGCCAAGTTTATTAAGTAAATCAATCTATTGGTCAGAAGTGTACCGTCTTAAACTTACAGTCAAATGGCAAAGGAATACGCTATACAGGGCCAGAGCGTGAATATACTACAGGAGGCAAAAACGATGACACCAGAACCCGGACACCCCACCATTGACCTTTGCCCGATCCGGCATGCATGGCGTGCCCGATCCATCAAGCCCGGCTGCCTTACCCGTACTCGTGGAATCCAGACCAGACCGCAGTACCTGACACGGGAACTGCTGCAGTATCTGATGGCACAGGTTGGTGCGCCATGACCATGCAATGCAAGGAACGCCTGCAGATCGGCACCAGAGAGCTGGGATGTATGAGTCAGGCTCTGGATCTCTATCTAGATCTGATTAAAGCACCGGATGCTCCTCGTCTTTTTTGGTCGCCATTCAGACGGAGATCATCGGCTCTGCTGCGTACAGGGGGAGATATGAAAACGACAGGATCCCGGACATTTGTCATTGCCGATATACACGGGTGCTTTTCAACCTTTTGCGCCTTGCTTGATCAGATTATGTTTACACGAGCAGATAAGCTGTACCTGCTGGGGGACTACATTGATCGCGGCCCTAACAGTAAGGAAGTGGTAGAGCTTATTATGCAGATGCAGGCTGACGGATTTGCAGTAAAGCCGATCATGGGCAACCATGAACAGATGCTGCTGGACTCTATAGAGCCAACAACACTGCAGAAAAAGAGGGACTGGGTGCTGAACGGCGGAACAGCAACACTGCGGAGCTACGGAGTTTTAAAACCTGATGACCTGCCGGAAGAACATATCGCCTTTTTCCGGTCGTTGCCGTTGTATATCAAAACAAACACTCATGTCTTCGTGCATGGCGCGCTGAACCTGACCTTGAGGGCACCCCTTGGACGCAAAGGGCACAATGGCATGTTGTGGGATCGGGAGTGCAGCGGCGATCTTAGCAAGCTTAAAGGCAAGACAGTGGTGTCAGGCCATACACCACGCGGTCTTGAAGAGATTCGGAACAGTTTAGATGCACGTTATGTCCAGATCGATAACGGCTGTTTCTGTGGCTTTGCATTTCCGGACATGGGTAATCTGATCGCCTGGGAGTTGACATCAGGGGAGCTGATAGTGCAGCCGTGCATTCCTTGCGATGCCTGCTTGAAGTGACACCGGAGTCGTAGCGCTGGCTTATGATCTGGAAGAGCAGATCAGCGGCATGTTTGTCTATGGGGAGATAGCAAAGCTCGTCAAATATGAGTAGTGAAGGGGTCAGATACTTTTTAAGTTCCAGCTTAAGCCTACTGGCTGCCTGTGCTGCGGCAAGAGTATTGATTGCATCAATGGCAGTAGTAAAGAGCACTGATTTACCGGCGAGGCAGGCCGTATAACCAAGTGATGTGGCAAGATGGTTTTTCCAAGCCTTACGCTTCCCTAAAAAATAACATTGGCCTGTTTTGTAAAGACAAGCAAAGAATTATTTATCAGGCAGTTTCTGGAAGTTCAGCGGCTTCAGGTTTACGCAACATCAGAGAGACAGCCACTGCCACTGCAAGGGTAACGACAATCAATGCAAGAGAGAGGCTGATCGGTATATGTACCCCCAGCATCATAAGAATCATTTTTACACCCACAAACGCAAGAATGAAAGAGATGCCAAACTTTAGGTATGCAAACATCCCCATCAGGTTTGACAACAGAAAAAACAGGGATCTCAGCCCCATTATTGCAAAGATGTTTGACGTAAGAACGATAAACGGATCGAGTGTAATGGCAAAGATTGCTGGAATGGAATCCATGGCAAACACAAGATCGCTGCTCTCAACAACAAGAAGAACCATAAAAAGCGGACTCGCAACAATAAGCCCCAGACGGCGGGTAAAGAACCAGTCTCCACGGATCCTTCTGGTCATCGGAAGAAACTTTCTTGCCACCCTTACCAGTGGATTTTTCTCCGGTTCGATCTCGTCATCACCACTGAAAGACATCTTCCAGGCAGTGTAGAGAAGGAGTGCCCCGAAGATATAGAACATCCACTGGAATTCCTTGAGCAGCGCTGATCCGATAAAAATAAATACGAGACGCATGACTATCGCACCCAGGATCCCCCATTTAAGTACCCTTGCCTGCAGTTCTCCCCTGACACCAAATACAGTGAATATCATAATGAATACAAAAAGGTTATCAACTGAAAGAGACTGTTCAATAAGATATCCGGTCAGAAACTCCAACGCCTTCTGCGGACCCATCGCAAAATAAATTCCAAGATCAAAAAGTAAGGCCAGCAGCATCCAGATTACAGTCCAGATTGCTGCCTTTTTAAAGGTTACTTTCCCGCCTTTCCGGTTAAGGCCCAGATCAACTGCCAGCATCAGGGATATGAGGAGCGCGAAGACAATCCACATTATTGTGATGTTCGACATTTTTTTCCTTTCAGAGGGAGAGGAGACGCCAGGACATGGCCAGTCCGAAAACAAGGAACATACCACCGGCAGCCCTGTGTATCCAGCAGACCGGTATCACCTTTACCAGTTGCCTTCCGGCAAAAATGCCGATAAGTGAAACCAGCCATAGCGCAAGCGTGGAGGATACAAAGACAGTGGACATGCCTGCAATGCTTGATGAATGCAGCGCTGCCTGACTGGCCGTAACCAGCTGAGTCTTGTCGCCCAGCTCGGCCATGAATATCATCACAAAAGCGGTACGCACTGCGTCGCTGGCTGTTGGCGGCGCAGCGTCATCACCATCACTGTCACAGGCATGGCGAAGGGTGCTGTACCCGAAATACAAAAACAGAAACGCCGATACGAGGGTAACCCAGAACATAGGTAAAAAGGCAAAAAGCAGACGGCCTACAAGCACCGCCCCCAGGTTAAGCATAAAAAATGCTGCTGCAATCCCGACAAAAATCTTTTTCCAGGGATATCTTAACGCAAGGGCCATGGCTGTGAGCTGAGTCTTGTCACCCAGCTCCGCCAGGAAAATCAGCCCGAATGTAGAAGCAAAAAGTGAAAAATCCACCCTAGAACTTTACCTTCGGGGCTACCTTTGCTCCCTCTTCAGCCTTGAAAGGCTCCTTGCGCTTCAAGTGGAGAAGCATCGAGTTGGTCAAAGAGTTGGGGAAGGTGCGTATACTGGTGTTGAACACCTGAACCTTCTTGTTGTAACGCTCCCTGGCCACGTTTATACGGTTCTCGGTTCCTTCAAGCTGCTTCTGTAAATCCAGGAAATTCTGGTTGGCCTTCAGGTCAGGGTACTTTTCAGCAACAAGCATGAGCCTTGACAGTGCCCCTGACATCTGCCCCTGAGCCTGCTGAAATTTTGCCATGGCCTGTGGGTCATTGATCAGCTCCTTGCTTACCTTCATGCCACCCACACTGGCGCGGGCCTCTGTTACAGCCTTCATTGTATCGGCTTCATGTTTGGCATAACCCTTCACCACTTCGACAAGATTCGGAATCAGATCGTTGCGGCGCTGATAGGCAGACTCAACATCACCCCATGAAGCAATTACAGCCTCCTCGTTGGCCTGCATGGAGTTGTATCCGCAACCTGACATCAACATAACCATAAACAGCCCAACAAACATCATCACATTACGTTTCATTCTACTTTCTCCTCTCGGTTGTCCCGGCATTGCCGGAAATAAAAAGACCTTTACCCGCAACGAACTTTATTGATTCGCATGGGTAAAGGTCTCGCATTCGATCTCTATCGCCCCTTGTCCGGGCTTTTCAGCCGTATTGACGGACTTCGGGCCGGCCATGTCTCCAGCCGGTAGCTACTCCCCTTTACTGTATTTAAAACGATAATCAGTCATCCCCCTCTTTGTCAAGGGGATTCTTTTTTACTCCGTTTTTACGTTCTGCCGCTTTTTTGAGCTTTTCCTTTACCTTAAGCAGCAATGTTCTAGCCCAGATAAATTCTGTTGCCAGAATGGCAAGTCCCATTGGAATTACTACTACAGCCGGCCCTGGGGTAACTATCATTATGATCCCTATCAGCAGGACTGTGCCCCCAACAACTCCGACAACCAGCCGTCGTATGTTTGCGATAGTCCAGTCTACAACCCGCTTCATCCTGAATTACCTGATGCGGCAACAAGTCTGCTCTGAAGTAATTCTGATTTTTCTTTGAGTTCACATCTGGTCTCTTCCCTGAACTGTTCCAGTTTATGCGCAAGGTCAGGGCGTTTAATGGAAAGGATGGAACAGGCAAGGTATCCGGCATTCCTGCTCCCGTCTACAGCTACAGTGGCAACAGGTATGCCTGGTGGCATCTGCACTGTAGCGTAAAGAGCATCCACCCCGCCCAGAGCCCCTGATTTAAGAGGGACTCCGATTACAGGAAGAGTTGTGTGAGAGGCCACAACACCTGCAAGGTGGGCAGCCATCCCGGCGCCGCATATTATAACCTCCACACCTCTTTCCCTTGCAGTCCTGGAGTATTCTGCTGTTTTTTCAGGCTGACGGTGCGCGGAACTGATATCCATCTCCCAAGGCACTCCCATTTCCGAAAGCACCTGGGCCGCCTTCTCCATTACAGGCAGATCGCTGTCGCTGCCCATCAGTATTCCCACCAGCGGTTTATCCATAAAAATTCCTTTCAGAACCTTGATATCATCTGCAGGGACTCCTATCTGAAACCCCGGCCAGATGTCAACAGCTTTGTCAAAGATTCATTTTGCAGTCTGCCAAGTAAAAAAATATCCTAAAGAGAAGAACGAGATATTGCTTGCCTTGAAAAATGCCCCCATAAATTTGTCACACACAACAAATAAACCGCTTGACATACCAATACTGCTGCTGATAGATATTTTTCGCTTTAGTATAGGCGCGTAGCTCAGGGGGAGAGCGCTACCTTGACACGGTAGAAGTCGGCGGTTCGAGACCGCCCGCGCCTACCAACAAAATCGACGAGTTAGGCAATTCAGCCTGGCTCGTTTTTTCTTTCCGGGCATTCTTCTGGCGACTCTTTTTCTGTTTTGGCCCTTTAAAAATTCCCCGAACAGGGATAAATATGATTTCCTGTCTTTTCTGAAAATCATATAAAGCCTTAACAAGCTTTAGTTTGGCAAGGGCCGTCAGTCAGTTACAAAATTGCCAGGTAAGGTGCGAGGCTGCCTTAAGCGCTTCAATCTCCTTGGCAGCCCGAATATATACAGATAAGAGCTCCGGACAACAGGGGGATGATCTTATGAATACTGCACAAATCGGCAGTACAGTCACCATCAGTTATATCGGCACACTTGATAATGGACGGATATTTGACAGCACCGAGGAAAACGGGCCGCTGACCTTTACCATTGGGAGGGATCAGGTATTTGCTGCTCTGGAGCAGGCCGTTATAGGCATGGCAGCCGGAGAAGCAAAGAATCTGTTAATACCTGCTGAGGAGGCATACGGCCCGCGACTTGACGAGAATATCCTGAAAGTAAAACGGAACCTCTTCCCGGCAGAGCGTGAGTTGCGGATTGGTGAAAAGTTGCAGTTGCAGTTCAAGGGTGGAGTTGAGCGGGTTATGCTGATACTTGAGGTAAATGATCAGGAGGTGACTCTGGATGGCAACCACCCCTTGGCCGGGCTGGACCTGACCTTTGCACTACGGCTTGATGAGGTAGCATAATCTGGAATTTTTCAGGGCACATAACCTGAAAAGATACGATAACATTTCCGATTCAATTGCTGTTCACGGAACGCTGTCGCCTGGGAACGGGATGAAGCAAGCTTGAACAGATCGCCTCACCCTACTCGATCTATACATCTTATGCTTTTTTCAATATGAGGAAACATTACAAATTACAAGTTTTCTAAGGGCAAATAAGCCTGCGATGCTTAGCTGCTTCATTGGCACGATCCTTTGCCCACTTTGCATTCTTGCTTCTTGTCCCCGCATGTAAAGGGCCTTCAACATTTATTCCATCTGCAAAGCCCTTGGAATAAGACCAAGTGCTTTCACCAGGAAATTGAGTCTGCCCTTGTACACGGCAACGATTCGGCGGCGGTAGCATTCCCGGCTGATTACGTGTTGCACCTGCGGCATATCCTTCCAGATAGCATGTGCAATTGATTCCGCCGACTGTCTGTGCTTGGGCCGATACTTAATAAGCAACAACTTAAAATAATTGGAAGCGTAAGGACTATGCACTTTTTCATAATTTATTATCTCTTTTTTCTGTCGTTCCAAGGAACTGCCGTGAGAGCGATTGTAAGCAGGATATTCAGGTGGATGTTCAATGCCTATGAGATAATAATGCTGTTTTAAAAACTAGTATACTCGAAGCCGCAGCAACTTATAAGATTAGTGTCAACATTTTTTAGTATTATAAATAGAAGGTGCTTCTATGTTTTAAGATTGGCCTTAATGCTTTTCAAGCTTGGCATAGCAGACCCTGTAGTGCCTGACTCAGTGTCCTGAAAGTGGATGCTGTGACAGAAATACAGTAACAAATGGGCATACTCTATGCGGCAGCTTTCAAGTGAATTTAATATGTTAGGCAATACCATCATGCCATGAAAATCAAAAGACTCGAAATAACAGGTTTCAAATCCTTTGCAGACAAGGTTGTGCTTGACTTCCAGCAGGGGGTGACTGGCGTTGTGGGCCCCAACGGATGCGGCAAGTCCAACATTGTGGACGCGATCCGATGGTGCATGGGGGAGCAGTCTGCCAAGAATCTGCGTGGCAAGGCTATGGAAGATGTGATCTTTGCCGGAAGCGATAGCCGTAAATCCTTGGGCATGGCAGAGGTTTCCCTTGTATTCTCTACCGAGGACGGGCGTGCCCCCGCCAGATACCTGGAGTTTAGCGAAATACAGCTTACACGCCGTTTGTATCGTGACGGCGAGAGTGATTACCTGATAAACAAGACCCCCTGCCGTCTGATGGATATTACCGAGATTTTTATGGATACAGGGGTGGGTACAAAGGCCTATTCGATTATCGAACAGGGTAAGATAGGGCAGATACTACATTCAAGGCCGGAGGAACGCAGGCTGCTGATAGAGGAGGCTGCCGGTGTAACAAAGTTCAAGGTGCGAAAGCAACTGGCCCTTAAGAAGATTGAAGGGACCCGCCACAATCTTGCCCGTCTTGCGGATGTTATCGGCGAGATAAGACGTCAGCTTGCCGCCCTGCAGAGGCAGGCCAAAAAGGCGGAGAAGTTTCGTGAGTGCCGTGAGGAACTCCGCGAAATAGATATTATGTTCGCTGTGAAGGCGGCTTCAACCCTTCATCAGGATCGTGAACAGGCAGAGAGGGATCTTGCAGTTCTTAATGACCGGATGAGAGAGATGTCCGGAGCGGGGGCGGTTGCTGAGGCCCAGGTGGAGGAACGTCGTCTTGCCCTGGTTGATTCGGAGCACAGTCTTGCCGCTGTTCAGGAGTATAGCTACAAGGTTCGCAGTGATTCTGCTGCAAAGGAGAACAGCCTGTCGTTTATGCGGAAGGAGCAGGCATCGCTTGTAGAGCGGATTGCGCGACTTGATGCCGAGGCAGCATCCCTGAAATCGGCCAGAGAGGAGCTTCTGGCATCACAGACTGGTCTTGAACAACAGTATCTTGAATCATCATCCCGTTTTGCAGCAGCTGCTGAGCAGCTCGCAGTAGATCAGTCAGCACTTGTTGAGCTTGAGAGCGGTTTCGAGGCGGCAGGGCGGGGACTTGAGCTAAAGCGTAAGGAGCTTCTTGAGTTGCAGGGAGTTTCTGCAAAGTCTGCAGCAAGGGCAGATGCGGCCAACTCCAGAATTCTTCTGCTTAAAGAGCGTTCAGAACGCCACAGACGTGAACTACAGCAGCTTAAGATAAGGGTTGCTGAAATAGAATCGGGTCGAGAGGCACTTTCCCTTACGCTTCAGAAAAAAGGTGCAGAGAGGGAAATGGCCGAGCAATCCCTTTCGGCCCTTGCAGGCGAAGAGCAGAGGCTTTCCGCTCTGCTGCCGGAGGCTGAAAAATTATGGCAGGGCAGACGGGATGAGCTGAGTGCTGTCTCTTCACGTCTTAAATCATTGCAGGAGCTTGAGGTGGCACTTGCAGGATATGGGCAGGGGGTGCAGGCGCTTTTGAAAGATTCACCACTGAAATCCGTGTTCAATGGATTTCTTGCAGACAGTATCGAGGTGCCAGAAAAATATGAGGCGGCTGTTGAGGCAGCCCTTTCCGACAGACTGCAGCTTATACTCTGTAACGGACACCAGGAGATAATTGACGCAATTGACTACCTGAAAAACAAGGGGGCAGGACGGGCACAACTGGCCATTCCGCTTGAATTTACAGCGACCGGTCTAACGGTTGATGGGGCTGTTCCACTGCTTTCATTCGTCAAGGTGGCCCCGGATGCAAAAGGCCTTGTCAGCCGTCTTCTTGCAGATATTCATGTTGTTGACGGCCTGCCTGATGGGCTTGAGCTTGCCAGCCGTTATCCTTCAAAACAGTTTGTCTCTCTGGGTGGAGAACTAGTATCATTTGGCGGGGTGGTGTCAGGCGGAGCTACAGAGGCGGTAGACTTCGGCATAATGCAGAAAAAACGTGAGATAAGAACACTGGAAGGCAGAGTTAATGAGCTTTTGCAGGAGGTAGATTCATTTCAGGATGAGCGTGACAGGATACGGCAGGCTCTTGAGAGAGTAGCAAAGGAGCTGCTTGTCGCCCGCAGCAGCCTCCATAGCCTCGAACTGGAGCTGGCTGGCTTTCAGAAGGACTTGCAGCAGGTGGAATCAGAGTCTGCAAGGATCAACGAACGTCTTAGGGTACACTCTGCTGAAACACTTGCCATTGAAGAGGAAGGTGCCGGCCTTGAGGCTGAGCTTAAAAATGCCTCCGACGTTATGGAGTCTTCGGCTGCCTCAGTTCAGGAGCTTGAGCATGCTTGCAGGGCGATCTCGGCCGAGCTTGAAGGACGCAGGGTCACACTTGCCGCAAACCGGGAGAATGTGACTGCATTGCGGGTGACTGTAGCAACCCTTAAAGAGCATGGAGAGTCACTGCAAAGAGCTATCTCAATAGGGACAAACCGTATTTTGGATCTGGCTGGAAGGATTGAGCAGGCAACTCTTGAAAGCGGCGTTTCAGGTAAAGGGCTTCAGGAAATTTCTACAAAAATCTCTGAAGAGGAAGAAGCTCTCAAATCCCTTCTACTGGCCCAGGTGGAAGTGGATGAGAGTCTGAAGGCAGCACGGGATAAATACGAAGAGTCCGGAGTTTTTCTTGCTGCTGCAGAGGCAGCAGCCCGCTCAAGACGCGAGGAAAACGAGGCGGTAAGGAAGAGCCAGTCTGAGCTGACCTTGAGATTTTCATCACTTAACCTTCAGCTGGAACATCTGGAGCAATCTCTTCACGACAGGCATCGCTGTAGCATTGCAGAGGCTGAAGCACGCCTGTCCGGCAGGGAGTTGGAGGAGTCCGATGCCCGCAAGAGGCAGGTTGAACTGGAGCAGCATCTTGAGGAGCTTGGAGAGGTCAACCTGATGGCGATTGATGAATACGCTGCAATGGAGGAGAGGTTCAACTTTCTCTCATCCCAGAAGAGTGATCTTGAAGAGTCCCTGAAAGATCTTCAGCAGGCGATTCAGAAGATAAACCGGACAACCCGCAAGCGTTTTCTTGAAACCTTCAGCCTTATTAACGGCAAGTTTCAGGAGGTCTTTCCCCGGCTTTTCTGTGGTGGCAAGGCAGAATTGCGTTTGACCGATGAACAGGATCTGCTTGAGACCGGCATAGATATTATAGTGCAGCCTCCGGGTAAGAAACTGGCCAACGTCATGCTGATGTCAGGAGGTGAAAAGGCTCTTACAGCTGTTGCCCTTATTTTTTCGATTTTCCTGATAAAGCCCACACCGTTCTGCCTGCTTGACGAGGTTGATGCGCCGCTGGATGATGCCAACATCGGACGTTTTAACGATATGGTACGGGAGATGAGTGCGATTTCCCAGTTTATCATCATCACACATAACAAAACCACTATGGCTGTTGCCGATACCCTTTACGGAGTTACGATGGAAGAGCCGGGAGCATCACGACTGGTCTCTGTAAGGTTAAATTAGTTTGTCACATCAGGCCGGTTTTGATATGAGAGTTTTGAAGACAAGTATTGATGAGGAGCATTGAATGCCATTCAAACATATATTGAAAAGTCTGGTTGAGGCTGTTCCCCACTCCATAGGCGCCATACTTGTTGACTGGGAGGGAGAGGCGGTGCAGGAGTACTGCCACTGTGATCCATATGATATGCGTTTTGTGGCAGCCCACAAAGGGATTATCCTTGCCAGGCTGAAGGAGGCCCATGGTGAAAATTGCGGGGGAGCTATTGAAGATGTTGTTGTTACAGCAGAAAGGCAGCATCTCCTGATAGGGGCTGTTGATAAGGACTACTCGCTGGTGCTTCAGGTTGAAAAACCGTGTCCAATGGGACTTGCAAAATACCATTTCAAGAAAATTCTTGAGCAGGTAAGGAAGGAACTCTGATGGCCGGCCTGTTTGAACGATTGAAATCAAGCCTTAAAAGAACCACAGAAGGTCTTGTCGGGCGTATAGACGAGCTTATACGAGGCAAAAAAGAGATTGATGCCGATACCCTTGAAGACCTTGAAGAAGTGCTGATTACTTCGGATATAGGAGTAAAGACCACCGTAGAGCTGGTCAGAAATCTCGAACAACGTCTTTCCAGAAACGAGTTGAAGGATGGCGCGGCTCTGCGTGCGGCGCTGAAGGAAGAGATACTGAAAAGACTGTTGATGCATCATCGCGCCATTGATATAGGCTCTGCAAAACCTTTTGTGATTCTTGTGGCCGGGGTGAACGGGGTAGGCAAAACCACAACAATAGGCAAGCTTGCTTCAAGGTTTGCTTCTGAAAGGAAAAAGGTGCTGCTGGCAGCAGGGGATACTTTCCGCGCGGCAGCAGCAGAGCAGCTGGTTATATGGGGAGAGAGAGCGGGGGTTGATGTAATAAGACATCAGGAAGGGGCCGACCCTTCCGCTGTCGCATTTGACGCCTGCAAGGCAGCCGTTGCCCGCGGAACGGAGATACTTATAATTGATACTGCCGGTCGTCTGCATACAAAGGTTAATCTGATGGAGGAGATGAAGAAGATAAAAAGGATAATTTCCAGAGAAATTCCGGAAGCTCCTCACGAAACATTGCTGGTGCTTGATGCAGGCACAGGCCAGAACGCCATATCCCAGGCAAGGCTCTTCAAGGAGTCTGCCGGAGTAACGGGCCTTGCTCTTACAAAACTCGATGGAACAGCAAAAGGGGGAGTGGTTGTGGCAGTTTCCCATGAATTTGCACTTCCGGTACGATACATTGGCGTAGGCGAAGGCATAGATGACCTCCGTGATTTCGACCCCAAAGAGTTTGTAGATGCCATCTTCCAGTGCCAGTAAAATATCCGTAAAAAAGCGGAAGCCACAAATGTCGCTTGACTTTGTTAAGGAAAATCAATATATTAATCCACCCTTAAAAGGAGCATTTGCAATGGATATAGAACTTTTTGAAAAACTGGATAAAAAAATAAGTGATCTGGTGACACGACACGATGCGCTTAAAGAAGAAAACCGGATGCTTGCAGAGGAAAACAAGCGTCTGCTTGAAGAGCGTGAGGTACTGAAAGGCCGCGTTGACGGAATTTTGAGCAGGCTTGAAGGTTTCTAATATATGAAGAGCAACCATCTCGTCACAATATTGGGGCGGGAAATCCCGGTTCGTACTGCTTCCTCAGAAGAGTCGGTCCGGGAGGTTGAGACTTTTGTAAACAGCAGGATAGAAGAAGTAAGATGCAAAATGGCAGCGGCAGACCCGCAGCTTGTAATTTCGCTGGCGTTTCTCAATCTTGCAGAGCAGTACCTTGCAAATCAGGCCTTGCAGGCAAAAACGGCAACGCTTGGCAAGAAGGTTGGTGGAATGCTTGAAAAACTTGATAAAACACTGGAAACACCCGGTCTCTTCAGGGAGACTTGATATATAAATACCAAAGCGTTACCAGCAGTATGCTCAGTTTCCGCAGCTTAAGCCTGCGTACTGATACCCCGCACTGGCTTTATATATCCGCACCATTGAAGGGGCGGAACCGCTTGATCTGGCTGGCATGCTTATTTAATGCCACCCCCCTTCATTCTCTCCTGAACTGTACCGCGCCGGACTTTCTTCGGCAACTACCCGTAATTACGCAAAAAAGATGGCGTTATGCCCAAAAAAAATATCCGAAGCATGATGCTTGCGCTTCGCTCTTCAATGTCGGAGTCAGACTGGCAGGCAGGCAGCCTGAAAGCCCAGACCCTTCTGATTGGCCTACAGGAGTTTCGTCAGGCTTCTTCTGTTGCGCTCTACTCGCCAATAATGAGGGAAGTGGATACTACTGTACTCTTTGATTTCTGCCTTGAAACCGATAAGAAAGTTTACTATCCCCTGGCAGTGAATGAATCACTTGTTTTTCATACGGTTTCATCAAAGGGGGAGCTTCTACCGGGACGCTTCGGGATATTGGAACCTTGCATAAAGAATGAACAATCCTGCCTGCAGCCTGACATTGATCTGATGGTGATTCCTGGTGTTGCCTTTGATATGAAAGGCCACAGGCTTGGGTTCGGCAAGGGATATTATGACCGCTATATTGCAGGCATTACAGGCAGGTTCCCGGTACTTGCAGGGCTTTGTCACAATTTTCAACTTGTACAACAATTACCCAGCGAGCGCCACGACATGATGATGGATTTTGTGGTCAATGATGTAAGCATAGTAAATTGTTGCAGTAACCGGCTGTCCTTGACAGTTGGATGATCATATATGAGGAGGTGGCGAAATGGATACAACCAGCATTATCATGGCCCTGGTGATCGTTGCGGTCGCCGGAGCGGCTTATTTTGCAGGAAACCGCTTCGGACGCAAGAGTACCGAAGGGATTGTGGGACAGGCAGAGGAACTTGCTGCGAAGGTTCTTGAGGATGCGCGCAGAGAGGCTGACACGATTGCCAAGGAAGCCGAGCTCAAGGCAAAGGATGCAGCGCTTGTTGCAAAGGAAACAGCTGAAAATGAACTGAAGGAAAAGAAAAAGGAAATTCAGGGGCAGGAGAAGAGGATTCAGCAGAAAGAAGAGCATCTTGACAAGAAGGCGGCGTTGTTTGACCAGAAGGAGATGGAGATACTGAAGAAAGATCAGGCTCTCTCCCAGAAGGAACAACAGATTAACCGGAAGGAAGAGCAGATTTCAAAAGCTGTTGATGAACAGCGGGCAAAACTGGAACAGATATCCGGAATGACATCGGAAGAGGCCAAGAACCATCTGATTCAAACCATGGAGAGCGAGGCCCGCCACGATGCGGCAAAGCGGATAAAACTGATTGAGGACGAGGCAAGGGAGACCGCTGACAAGAAGGCAAAGGAGATAATATCTTCAGCTATCCAGCGCTATGCAGGTGAGTATGTCTCAGAAAAGTGTGTTTCGGTTGTTCCTCTGCCCTCAGATGAGATGAAAGGGCGGATAATAGGGCGTGAAGGCCGTAATATCAGGGCGTTGGAGGCAGCAACAGGCATTGATCTTATAATTGATGACACACCGGAGGCTGTCATACTCTCAGGCTTCAATCCTGTTCGCCGGGAGGTGGCCAGGCTCTCGCTGGAGAAACTTCTGGCCGATGGCAGAATTCATCCGGGGCGTATCGAAGAAGTGGTTTCAAAGTCTGAAGAAGAGGTTGACAAAGCTATCAAGGAGGCTGGAGAACAGGCAGCCTTTGACTTGGGGGTTCACGGCATACATCCTGAGATACTTAAACTTATCGGGCGTCTCAAGTACCGCACATCCTATACACAGAACGTGTACCAGCATTCGCTTGAGGTAGCCTTTCTCTGCGGCATAATGGCTGCGGAGTTGGGAATAAACGTCAAACAGGCCAAGCGCGCAGGTCTGCTGCATGATCTTGGCAAGGCTGTTGACCATGAGGTTGAGGGATCCCATGCTGTAATTGGTGCGGATCTGGCTCGCAAGTATGGAGAATCACCAAAGATTGTTCATGCAATAGCTGCCCACCATGAGGATGAAAAGCCTACCACCATTCTGGCTGTGCTGGTGCAGGCAGCGGATGCCCTCTCAGGAGCACGTCCCGGCGCAAGGCGTGAGATGATGGAGTCATATGTAAAGCGTCTTGAGGATCTTGAGCGAATTGCAACCTCCTTTGAGGGGGTTCAAAGTTCATTTGCCATACAGGCTGGGCGTGAGATAAGGGTCATGGTGTCGAGTGACCGGGTGAGCGATGACCAGTCTGTTCTTCTTGCCCGTGATATTGCAAGGAAGATCGAGAATGAGATGACCTACCCCGGCATGATTAAGGTTAACGTAATTCGTGAGACACGGACTACAGAGTATGCGAAATAAATGTCAATCCGTATCCTCTTCATAGGCGATATTGTCGGTAGTCCGGGCCGTACAGCCATCAGTCGTGAACTTCATCGTCTGGTGGATCGTCACGCAGTGGATCTGGTAATAGCCAACGGAGAGAACGCCGCTGGCGGTTTCGGAATTACACCGGACACTGCCAATGAGCTGTTCAGACAGGGAATCACCCTGCTGACCAGCGGCAACCATATATGGGACAAGAAGGATAACACCGGTTTTCTCGACAGGGAAGAACGTATAATCAGACCGTTTAACTACCCACCCGGTACGCCTGGCCGGGGAACTGCTGTCGTTGAAACACCTGGGGGAGTAAAGGTTGGTGTTCTGAACCTTGAGGGAAGGGTCTACATGAAGAATCTTGACTGCCCCTTCCGCGCTGCCGATGCAGAGATTACGAAGCTGCACAGAGAGACAGAGATCATACTTGTGGATTTCCATGCTGAAACCACATCGGAAAAATCATCTCTGGGCTGGTACCTGGATGGCCGGGCTTCTGCCGTTGTCGGGACCCACACACATGTCCAGACTGCCGATGAACGCATTCTGCCCAACGGCACAGCCTATATTACAGACGTGGGGATGACAGGTTCCTTTGACTCAGTGATTGGCGTGGACAAGGGGCAGGCTATCCAGCGCTTCCTCACCCAGCAGTCGGTAAAGTTTGATATCCCGAAGAAGGACTTGCGGATTAATGCCGTTGTTATCGGGATAGAGGTAAAGAGTGGCAAGGCGGTCAGTATTGAAAGAATAAATGCAGCTTGTTAAATACTAAGGAGTAGCAGATGAGTGGAACCGTTGCCGAACAGATTGCTGTTATCAAACGAGGCTGTGTCGAACTGCTGATTCAGAAAGAGCTTGAGGACAAGCTTGCTACAGGTCGTCCATTGATCATCAAGGCCGGATTTGACCCCACTGCCCCTGACCTGCATCTGGGGCACACAGTTCTCATACATAAACTTCGGCAGTTTCAGCAGCTTGGCCATGATGTTCATTTTCTTATCGGTGACTTCACCGGAATGATTGGAGATCCCACCGGAAAGTCGGAGACCCGCAGGGTTCTGACCCGAGAGGATGTTCTACAGAACGCCGAGACTTACAAGGAGCAGGTATTCAAGATACTTGATCCTGCAAAGACAAAGGTTGTATTCAACTCCTCATGGCTTAACGATCTTGGCTGCGGTGGTATGATAGCGCTTGCTTCAAAGTACACCGTTGCCCGCATGCTGGAGCGGGATGACTTCCACAAGCGTTACACAACCCAGCAGCCCATTGCCATCCATGAATTTCTTTACCCGCTGATACAGGGGTATGATTCAGTTGCGCTGAAGGCCGACGTAGAACTGGGCGGCACAGATCAGAAGTTTAATCTTCTGATGGGGCGCGAACTTCAGCGAGAATGGGGGCAATCTCCCCAGTGTGTCCTCACCATGCCCCTTCTTGAAGGGCTGGATGGTGTTAACAAGATGTCAAAATCATTGGGTAATTATATCGGTATTAGTGAGTCGCCAGACGAAATATTCGGAAAGGTGATGTCAATTTCTGATGAGCTGATGATCCGTTACTATGAGCTTCTGTCAGATATGACCATCGCTGATTTTGAAAAGCTGAAGAGAGATCTGGCCGATGGTTCACTGCATCCGATGGCAGCAAAGAAGGCTCTGGGTCGCGAAATAGTGACCCGGTTCCATGGCTTCGGCGCTGGGGATATTGCGGAAGATAACTTTGTAAAACGTTTCAAGGAAAACGAGATTCCTGATGAGATGCCGCAGGTAAGCTATGTTGAAGGTGATTGTCCGATCCTCCTTGTAAAGGCTCTTACCGAGGCCGGTCTTACCAAATCAAACGGGGAGGCCCGAAGATCAATAGATCAGGGTGGAGTCAAGCTAAATGGAGAGAAGGTCTCGAATGCCAACCTTGAACTGCCCCATACCGGCGAGTACGTCGTACAGATCGGAAAACGCCGCTTTGTGAGGATTGTTATTCAGTAGCATCAGTATGGACGCATAAAGGCAGATGCATATTCATCTGCCTTTATGCCTACTTGTCTTGTTTATCCGGATAATCTCTCCTCCCTGAACCTGAACTCCTTTATTCAGGCATTGCTTGCCAACCATCGCTTTTCTGCTAAAGTTTCTTAAGAGCAACTATCTCAACAATCATTTTTGTAATTTCACACACGACGGAGGTTATTCAGGCAATGGCAAAGGTTCTTATCGTAGATGATTCCATTGTGGCCAGAATGAGTGTAAAAGCTTGCATCCCCAAGGATGAAGGGCATGAGATTGCAGAGGCTTCTGACGGTATAAAAGGCATTGAACTTTTCCGTTCCATGAGACCCGATGTTACCTTTCTGGACATCACAATGCCAAATAAAACCGGCCTTGAGGTGCTTGAAGAGCTCCGTTCCGAGTTCCCTGAGGCGGTTATTATAATACTGTCTGCTGACATACAGAAGCAAACCCAGGAGAAAGTCCAGCAATTGGGGGCCTTTGCAATTGTTAAAAAACCACCTGTAAAAGAGGTTGTTCAGGCAGAGCTTGTTAAGGCGTTTGCTGTTGCGGGGGTGATATATGGCTAGTCCGGAAGAGCTTTTAAGTCCGCTTGAAAGAGATGTTTTACAGGAGATAATGAATATCTCCTTTGGCCAGGCGGCGGCCGATCTTTCGGATGTTATAAATCTTTATGTTACGCTTACAGTTCCATGCATCAACCTTCTTCCGTACGAGGGGGTAATGCCTTTCATCTCAAGCGAGATAACAGGAAGCAGGGACATGAGCATGGTAAAACAGTTCTTCAGTGGTAAATTCAGCGGGTCAAGCGTTCTCATATTTCCACACGGCGAAGGTAACAAACTTCTGAAACTGTTTGACGAGAACATGCGTGAAGCAGCTTCAGAGTATGACGCTGATATTCTGGAACGGGAAACCCTTATAGAGATCAGCAACATAATCATGGGAGCCTGTATCAGCAAGATAGCTGAATTGCTAAAGGATGTAGTAAGCTACAGCCCGCCAAGATATTTTTCTCAGGATCAGATCTTTGATACACTTGAAAATGCATTTGCAGGCAATGATTCATTTGCCATTTTTTTCAAGACGGTTTTTCATTTCAAAGAGTTTGACGCCAGCGGATTTCTCTTTCTCATAAGTGAACAAAGCACCATTGAATGGCTTAAAATTGCAATTGCAGACTACCTTGAGCAGTATACCTGAAAAATGAAAGATAAAAAGCGTAATGGCAGTGCAAGAGGCCTACAGGAAGAAGATGTCCTATAACGAACAGATAATTGAAAATATAAATATTGGGATAATTGTGCTGGACCGGGATCTGGTGGTGAGGGAATGGAATCGCTGGATGGAACTCCATAGTGGTACCGCCGCCGCTGATATCATTGGCAGTTCTCTGCTTGAGCGGTACGAGAATCTTAAAAGCCAGAAGTATCGAAGGCTTTTCAGAAGTGTACTGGCCTTTGGCAACTATGCCTATTTTTCCCAGAAGCTGCACCGTTACCTGATACCAATGAAGAACCCGAATCCATCGGACCGCCAGCTTCCTTTCATGCAGCAAAGCTGCTCTGCCGCTCCTTTAAGGGATACAGAGGGTGTAATATCCGGTTTATTCATATCTGTGCATGATGTTACCGAGTATACAACATATGAAAACAAGCTCCTTGAAATGACAAAGATAGACAGCCTTACACGTCTCTATAACAGGAGCCATCTTGACACCAGGCTTTCAGAAGAGCTTGCCCGCAGCAGGCGTTTTGGCAGTTGCTTCAGCATTCTTATGATAGATCTTGACCATTTCAAGCAGATAAACGACACAAAGGGCCATCCCTGTGGTGATCATGCCTTGCGTATACTGGGGGCCATACTCCGGAATTTTGTCCGTGAAATGGATTTTGCAGGGCGTTACGGTGGTGAAGAATTCTGTTGTGTTCTCCCTGAGACAAATGCTGCAAGCGCCTGTATTATGGCGAACCGTTTGAGAAAAAAGGTTGAGGATGAGCTGTTTGTCTTTGCAGGCGAAGAGTTCCGTATTACGGTCAGCATAGGGGTAGCAGAGTGCTGTGCCGGTTCAAAAAGCCTGGAGGCTCTTGTAAGCGATGCCGATGCCGCCTTATACGCTGCCAAGCGCAATGGCCGTAATCGAGTGGAGTGTGCCTCTGATCCAAAACTTGTATTGGAAGAAAAAATGGAGAACTGCGGGTGACTGCTTCGGAACTCAAGGAAATACGGCAGGCCTTTGCCATTGAAGGGGCAGAGATGCTGGCAGAGATGGAATCTGCCCTGCTTGCCCTTGAAATAAACCAGGGGGCTCTGGAAGAGTTCAGACTGCTTTTCAGGACAGTGCACACAATTAAAGGTTCGGCAAGTATTGTCCAGTTTGAGGCGGTTGAACATTTTTGCCACAGTATAGAGCATATACTGGTGCGAGTAAGGGATCATGAGCTGCAAATGGATCATGGGCTTGTGGTACTGCTTCTCAAGTGCCATGACCATATAAGCACCATGATGGA
>CAZXTZ010000036.1:7396-19223 GCA_964643645.1 uncultured Geobacteraceae bacterium | reverse complement strand
AAAAAACGGCAAAAGAAGGCAGTATCGAACGTACTCTGGAAGAGCTCAGGCAGAAGCTGGCTCTGCCTGTGCTGCCACGCAGGATCGAGTGCTATGATATTTCAACGATACAGGGGCGCAACTCTGTTGGCAGCGGAGTATCATTCATGGATGGACTGCCGGACAAGGAGCGATACAGAAGATACCGGATCAGGGATGTGGATGGGCAGGATGACTTTGCAATGCTCAAAGAGGTGTTCAGCCGACGCTTCACACCTGAAAGAATTGCGGAATGGGGGCTGCCAGATCTTGTGGTAGTGGACGGAGGCATCGCTCAATTGAACTGCGCCTTGACAGCATTTGAAGAACTTGGGGTGAGTGATCGCCTTAATGTGGTTTCTCTGGCCAAAAGCAGGGTAAAGCGAGATGGAAAAAACACAGTGCTTACACGGAGCGAAGAGAGGGTGTTTCTGCCTGGAAGAAGGAATCCGGTGAAGATGCGTCAGGACTCTGCTCCTCTTAAACTGATGGCATTAATCCGTGACGAGGCCCACAGATTTGCAATCGGATATCACCGCACCCTGCGTGACCGGGAAACACTGCATTCTGCCCTGCGTGATATTCCGGGAGTAGGCCCCGGACGGGAGAGAATACTCCTGAAACGTTTCGGATCGCTGGAAAGAGTGCGTCAGGCAGCCATTGAAGAGCTTTCCGCAACTGAAAGGATCGGGGTTGACCTGGCATTGGAAATAAAGCGACTGCTGGCTTATAATGATAAAGAGTAGTTGTAATATGTTGATAACCCACTTCGGATTTGAGTGCAATAGAATGAAAACATGGTACACTTGCAATAATTCAAGTCCATGACTTATTTGAGGCCACTATGAGCAAACCACTTGACGTCATTTTTCTCTGGCATATGCACCAACCCTATTACAAAGATCCTGTGCGTAACGAGTATGCCCTCCCCTGGACTTATCTGCACGCAATCAAGGACTACTATGATATGCCGGCCATTGTGGAGGATACTCCCGGCGCAAAGGCTGTTTTCAACATAGTGCCCTCACTTCTGGAGCAGCTTCTGGACTATGCCGCAGGCACGGCTGTTGATCCGTTTCTGCTGAAGGCCCAGACCAATCCTGCTGACCTTTCGGAAGATGACAGGGTATTCATCCTTGAAAACTTTTTCTCAGCCAACAGGCAGAGGATGATTGAACCGCACAGGAGATACCTTGAGCTCCTTTACATGTCGGGTGAAGGAAAACCCGGCGCTGCCAGAGAACGGCAGAGGCATTTCAGCCCGCAGGATTTTCTTGATCTGCAGGTCTGTTTTTTTCTTGCCTGGACAGGTGAGGCGGCCCGCCGTCGTTTTCCTGAATTCAGGGAGCTGCTTGAAAAGGGACAGGGGTATACAATCGAGGACAGAGACCTGCTCTTCTCCACCCAGAAACGCCTCCTGAACGAGATAGTGCCGTTATACAAAAAACTTCATGAAAGCGGACAGATCGAACTGGCCTTGTCCCCCTATTTTCATCCCATACTCCCGCTTTTATGTGACACTGCTCTGGCAAGGGAGGCAATGCCCCGCGTAAATCTGCCTGATGAGCGTTTCCGACATCCTGAAGATGCCCAGGCACATATCCGCAGGGGGCTTTCGTTTTTCAAAAAGGTTTTTGGCATTGAGCCGACCGGAATGTGGCCTTCAGAAGGCTCAGTAAGCAACGAGGCACTGGGTATAATAGCAGGTTGCGGTCTTGAATGGGTGGCAACTGATGAGGATATACTTTCAAGATCCATTGACGGGGGCCTTGGCGAAAACAATGAAAGACTGTATCACCCCTGGCGCTTTTCAACCGACAATGGCGACATTGCCATGTTTTTCCGCGACCACAAACTGTCCGACCTTATCGGTTTTACATATAGCCAGTGGGATGCCAGAAGGGCTGTAGCAGACTTTACGGCGCGGCTTAAAAACATAAGGCAGCTTGTTGGCTCCGAAGGACGCGTGGTTCCGGTAATACTTGACGGTGAAAATGCATGGGAATTTTACCCTGACAATGCCTACGATTTCCTCTCAGGACTATACTCAAGCGTTGCTGAGTCATCGGAGCTCCGCCTGGTAACCTGCAAAGAAGTTATCTCAACCTCCAATTTTGAGGGAAGGCTCCACAGGATACACCCAGGCTCCTGGATAAATGCAAACTACGGAATCTGGATAGGACATCCGGAGGAAAACCTTGCATGGGATCTTCTGGCCAGGGCAAGAAAGGCTGTTGAGGAGCATTCACCACGCGCTGCCTCCATTCTTGCCTGCGGCGAAGGAAATGGCGACGAAAAGGCGCGTATGCTATGTACCTCCCTTTATGCGGCAGAAGGCAGTGACTGGTTCTGGTGGTTTGGCGATGATCATTTTTCCCCTCACAGCGACCGTTTTGATCAGCTTTTCAGAAAACATCTCGCCAATGTCTACAGCCTGCTGGGACTAGATCCTCCAAGAGAGCTGCTTGAACCGATTAAAAAGAAGAGTCCGGCAGGGCTTGTAAGAGAACCGGCCGGTTTCATCGAGCCTGAGATAAACGGAAGGGTGGGCGATTATTTTGAATGGCTTGCAGCCGGGCTTTTTGATCTTACCCGGCAAGGCTCTGCCATGCATTCTTCTGACAGGATGCTACAGGGATTCTATTGGGGATACAACAGGGATTCCCTTTTCTTCAGAATAGACGGGGTGCAGGATATGTGCAGGATTTTGAAGGATCTTGACATACTTGCCCTGCACCTGATCGTTGACAGGGAATACAGACTTCCAATGCAGCGTTCAGTATCGGAAGGGCTTCTGCTTGTAAAGGAGAACGGAAGCTGGGTTCCCACCAATTTCTGCTGCCGCTGGGCTGTTGACAAGAGCTGTGAGATGGTCATACCTTTAGAGCCGCTTGGCCTTATCCCCAGATCAAAACTGTTTGCCTCTGTAACCCTTACAAGGGACAATGAACAGATCGGGCGCTGGCCCACTGATGCACCGCTTATGCTTAACTATGAAGGGGCCGATCTTGAGGCGAATGACTGGCTTATTTAACCTTGACTCCGGGAGATATAAATGTCTGAACTGCGCTGGGACCCACTGAAGCTTCACTGGATAATAATTGCAACCGAACGCGGCAGAAGGCCCCGTGACTTTCATGCCGAGCCGGTGCCTCTGCCTGTTACTGCCTGCCCTTTCTGCTACGGGAACGAAGACAAGACCCCGTCGGAAATATTTGCAATAAGGGATACCGGTATGCCCAATACCCCCAACTGGAAAGTTCGGGTGATACCTAACAAGTATCCTGCACTGCGCATAGAGGGTGGTATGGAAAGCAAGGCATATGGGCCATATGACGTGATGAACGGCATTGGCGCACATGAGGTGATAATCGAGACGCCTGACCACGAAAAGTCTATGGCTGATCTGTTGCCTTCAGAACTTACAAATGTCCTTATCGCATGGCGTACCCGGCTTCTTGATTTGCGCCACGATTTCCGGTTCCGTTACATGATACTGTTCAAAAACCATGGCGCAAGAGCAGGGGCAACACTGGCCCATTCCCATAGCCAGCTGATTGCGGTTCCCATGCTTCCTCCGGTTGCAACAACCGAGCTTAAGGTTTGCCGTAACTACTTCGCAGACAAGGATAGATGTCTGTTCTGTGATATAATCGCCTTTGAGCTGGAGCAGGGAAAACGGGTGGTAAGGGAGTTTGCAAACTTTGTAATCCTTGCCCCGTATGCGGCATGCTTTCCGTTTGAGTTGCGCTTATATCCCAAGCGTCACTCACACGATTTTGCGCTTATGAATGACGCACAGCTCTCGGAGCTTGCCGTTGCCTTGAAAGATATGCTGATGCGGGTCAAGCTGGTGCTTAAAGATGCTCCCTACAATTTTGTTCTCCATTCAAGCCCTCCGATGCACCGACGTCCCGGAAAACCTTCAATCTGGAGTTCTCTGGAATATGATTTTCACTGGCATATAGAGCTTGTTCCACGACTTACCTCCATCGCGGGTTTTGAGTGGGGAACCGGGTTCTTTATCAATCCTACCTCGCCTGAAGATGCAGCCCATTTCTTGAGGGAGGCCGAGGTATGATGCAGTTGGCAGCCGACATGTCTGGCTTTCTGGTATAAATGAAGTTTTCAGGCGAAAAACTTCAAGAGCTTCGCCATACCCTGGATGCGCTCTACGATTCGCGTTCTGAAGAACATCTGGCCAATGATCCGTTATCCTTCTGCCACCGCTACAACGATCCGGCAGACAGAGAAATTGCGGCGCTAATAGCCGCGTCTTTCGCATATGGATCGGTAAAGGTAATAAAAAAATCCCTTGCCAGAATCTTTGAAGGCATGGGCGAATCACTATCCGGATTTGTTGATACATTTGATCCAGCTACCCAGAAAAGCCGTTTTGAGAGTTTCAGACACAGGTTTAATGACGGACGGGATCTCTGCTGTCTTTTCTGGGCCTTGAAAATTATGAGGAAGCGCTCAGGCAGTATTGAACAGTTCTTTCTTGACTCATCAGCAGATCAGGATAATCTTCTTGAAAAAGAGATGGGCTGTTTCAGCAGCGCCATTCTTGCCATTGATTACAGTCCTGTTACAGGAACAGCAACACTGCCGCCTGAAGGCTACTTCAAATTTCTTTTCCCCTCCCCATCCGGAGGGAGTGCGTGCAAAAGGCTCTGCATGTTTCTCCGCTGGGTGGCAAGGCCGGCCGACGGCATAGATCTTGGGCTCTGGCAGAAGCTAAGCCCTTCAAGGCTATATATTCCGGTTGATGTCCATATAAGCCGAATTGCCAGATATCTTGGACTTACAGCCAGGACTGTCCCCGACTGGAAAATGGCAAGGGAGATAACAGAGTCTCTACGGCTTCTTGCCCCTGATGACCCTGTAAAGTACGACTTCTCAATCTGCCACATAGGAATATCAGAAGGGTGCGATGGCAAGGCAGATGCTGCATGCAGTGCATGCCCCATATCAGGTCATTGCTCTGTGTGCAGTGGTTAAGATTGACAGATTCAGCATCTTCTGGTACAAAATCGCAGTTTTACCTGAGTTTCCCTGCCGGATTGGAAACCAAACACTGAAACGGAGCTGGCGATGATCATTCAATGCGAGCAATGCCGTACCAAGTTCAAGCTTGACGATGAAAAGGTCTCTGATCGTGGTGTAAGGGTGCGTTGCGTCAGGTGCCGTAACGTATTTACCGTAAGGAAGCCTGTGGCTGAGCTTGAGCCGTTGTCGCCACCTATAGCGCCTGAAGCCTCGATACCGGCATTCGCCGCTGCGGCTGAAGCAGAGTTTGAGCCCGCGACTCCATCTCCCCCTGAGTCAATGCCTGCGACGTTTGCAGAAGAGCCTGCTACCGACTTCAACTTCGGGGAAATACCTGAACCTGTTGCCTCTGCAGACGAAACAGTACTTATGACCGCACCTTCTGCAACCCCGGCGCCAATGCCTGTCTCTTTTGCAGAAGAGCCATCAGTTGATTTCAGTTTTGGCGACCTGACTGAGCCTGTTGCCACGACCGATGAGACGGTGCTTATGACCTCGCCCCCTTCAGCCCCGGCTGCAATGCCCAGCTCTTTTGCCGAGGAGCCCGCCGTTGATTTCAGTTTTGGCGATCTGCCTGAACCGGTTGCTGCTACGGATGCAAGTTTTGACTTTGCTCACAATGACACTCCTGCGGATCAGGGGATTGGCAACTTTGAGTTCGGTGAAGTCTCTTTTCCTGAACCTGCTCCGGTCTCCAGATCTGAAATTGCCGCTGCACCGGCGTGGGGTGATGAAACTGTTGTGATGGCTCCTCCGAAAAAACCGGAACCAGCTCCTGAAGCAGGTTTTGATTTCGGAGTTGCAGATCTGCCATCTATCCCGGAAGCTTCTACATCTAATGGTTTTGATTTCGGAACTATTGTACAGCAATCTGCTGATGAGACTCCGGCCAAAGAGATCGCTTTTGAATTTGGTGATGCTATTGCAGCGCCGACGCCTGCACAGACTCCTGATTTTGACTTTACATCAAAGCCGAAAATTGCAGTTGTGGCTGCCCCTGACTCAGGTGCGGATGTTGATTTTGGAAGTTTTGATTTTGGTGATATTTCAGTGTCCAAGCCAGATGACAGCTTTGCCTTTGATGCAGCAGATATTTCTCAGACGCCTGCTGCCATTTCACCGTCATCTCCTGTTACTGCACCTGAAGGCGATTTCGGATTCAGTTTTGACGACGCTGCTCCAGCTGTCCAAGCCCCTGTTTCCAATGCTTCGGAAGATGGTTTTGGATTCAGCTTTGATGATGCGCCAGTTCAGCAAGCAACTGCCTCGGCTTCGTCAGGAAGTTTTGGATTCAGTTTTGATGATGCTGCGCCAAAAGGGACAGCGCCAGCAGATGATCAGGGCGGATTTGACCTGTCATCGGTTGACTTTGGTTCAGTAGGTAGCACTACAACTCAGGCAGCGGCTCCCGTACAGGCATCTTCAGATTTCAGCCTGGGTGATATTGACTTCGGAGGAGACACTGCGCCTGTTGCTGTTCACGAAGACTCGGTAGACAAAAGTTCCGCCGCGCTGTTTGCCTTTGGAGAACAACCTGCTGACTTATCGGCCCAGCCGTTGCCTGCCGCACCACCAGTATCAAAACCGCCACAGGAATTCGTATTTGAACCGATTGCCCAGCACCATGAGGAGGCGCCTCCGCTGTCAATTTCTTCGCGACGTCGACAGTCTCCAGCAATTACAGCAATTATCGGAATTATTGTTGTTGCTGTTGTTGCCGTTCTTGGGTATTTCGGCTTCCAGATGGTGAGTGGGAACAAGCCGGCGCCAGTAGAGGAAGGGAAAATCGCGATACAGAATCTGAACGCATATTTCCTCCCCCGTTCATCTGCCGGCGAATTACTGGTAATAAATGGTGAGGCTGTAAACAACTTCAAAAAATCAAGGGCATCGTTGCAGGTAAAGGCAATGCTCTTTGCACAGGGTTCCAGTACACCTGTACTAACAAAACTGGTATTCGCCGGAAACCAGCTCACTCCTGAGCAACTGGCCACCATGCCGGCTGACAAGATTGAGGCTGCCATGAACAACCAGTTTGGTGATTCTCTCTCCAATCTTGAGGTTCAGCAGGGTAAGGCGATACCATTTACAGTTGTAATCATCAACCCTCCTCCCGCAGCCAGGGATTATGGCGTGGAGCCTGTAGGATCCACAGTAGCAGCCGGGAAGTAATACATAACTAAAGGGCTGCCTGAATCAGGCAGCCCTTTAGTTTGTCCAAGCAACACAAAAAAAGCGACATGGCATTATGCGATGTCGCTTTTTTTATCTTCTGTCAGTCAGTTACTAGCAGGAAGGGTATACTGAAACCTTCTTGCGGTCACGGCCCATACGTTCAAATTTTACAACCCCTTCAATAAGGGAGAACAGTGTGTAGTCTTTACCGCAACCTACATTGTTTCCCGGATGAATGGTTGTTCCATGCTGACGATATATAATATTGCCAGCTTTTACGAACTCTCCGCCGAATTTTTTACAGCCAAGTCGCTGGCCATCTGAGTCACGGCCGTTACGGGAACTGCCGACGCCTTTTTTGTGTGCCATGGTTCTATCTCCTCAAGAAAATGTATCTTTCAAATCTTTTCAAGCGCTGATTTTTTCAATCTTCAGAACGGTATGGTGTTGACGATGTCCATTAAGCTTACGGCTGTCTTTACGGCGCTTTGACTTGAATACCAGCACCTTTTTGTCTCGGCCCTGAACAGCAACCTTTGCCGTAACCTTTGCGCCTTCAACCAGTGGAGCACCGATCTTGACAGCATCGCCGCCAATCATGAGTACTTCGGCAAACTCAATGGTGTCGCCAACCGGGCTTTCCAGTTTCTCAACTTTGAGGAACTCGCCTTCTGTCACTTTGTACTGCTTTCCGCCTGTCTTGATAACTGCATACATAGATTCGTACCACCTCACTATTTTTTACAGAGTTGTGGACTATATCCAAACCCAAATCCTGCGTCAAGCAGTTTTATTACAGCAGTATGAAAATAAATAAAATGAGCCTCAGCATCTGCAACTGTTTTTTGTGGTCCTTTGATAAGACATTCTTACTCCGCACTTCTGGCACCGCCAGAAGAGGCCACCTCAGCCAGGCACCAGAACCATCTTCCCCTTGCATTCAGGGCATTCTTTCTCGTTTTCCATCAATTCCTCCTGTTTTGTTGTAATTTCATTCAACCGTAACTTTGACAGATCCGACACCCTGGATGCTGGCTTCCATCCGGTCTCCAGCAACCACCCGACCAACTCCTGCAGGGGTTCCAGTCAGTATGATATCTCCTTCTTCAAGGGTAAATATTCCTGAAAGATAGCTGATTATCTTTGTCACTGGATTTATCATAAGGGCCGTTGAACCGTTCTGTCTCTCTTCATCGTTCAGCATAAGGCGGATTGCGAGACTCTGGGGATCAGGAACCAAAGCTGCAGGCACGAAGTCAGAAAGCGGGCATGCCGTGTCAAAACCTTTGGCAATATCCCATGGAAGACCCTTTTTCTTCAAATTCTCCTGAACATCTCTCAGAGTCATATCAATGGCAACACCGTACCCTGCCACAAAGGAAAGGGCCTCGGATTCAGGTATGTTTTTACCGTCAGTGCCTATCAGAACTGCAAGTTCCGCTTCGTAGTGGCAATCGGCACTCCAGGTGGGTATAACTACTGACTCCCCGTTACCAATTACTGATGTAGCCGGTTTTGTGAACACAACAGGCGCTGAGGGTGGTTCATTACCGAGCTCTTTTATGTGATCAACATAATTACGACCTATGCAGAGTATCTTGCCAATGATGTATTCGCTGCTATTATCGGGGATTGATACGGTTTTCACAGTAAAGCCTCCCCTGTCATCTCATGCGGTTGTTTCATCCCCAGAAGTTTCAGCATCGTGGGCGCAATATCTGCAAGCTTACCGCCTTCTTTCAGAACAGTATCCATCCGCTTGTCATCCACGAGAATAAGCCAGACCGGATTACATGTGTGTGCAGTGTGAGGCTCTCCGTTTTCATCAACCATCTGTTCAGCATTGCCGTGGTCTGCAGTTATAAGAACCGTACCGCCCATCTGGCGAACCTTTTCCACCACCCGTCCGGCAGATGCATCCACCGCCTCGACCGCCCTTATTGCCGCAGGCAGAATACCGGTATGGCCCACCATATCGCAGTTGGCAAAGTTGAGGATGATTACATCATACAGATCCTGATCCAGACGGTTTATCAGCTCATCTGCAACTAAAAAAGCGCTCATCTCGGGCTTCTGATCGTAGGTAGCCACCTCTTTCGGGGAAGGTATCAGCGCCCGGTCTTCATTTGAAAAGGGGGCTTCCACACCTCCGTTGAAGAAGAATGTGACATGGGCGTATTTCTCTGTCTCAGCAATTCTTAACTGTCTGAGCCCGGCTCCCGAGATCACCTCTCCCAGAATTTTATCAAGCTGTTGCTGTTCGTAGGCTATGGGGAGTCCAAATGTTGCGTCATATTCACTCATGCAGACAAAGGAGGCCAGCTTTGGAACACGCTTTCTTGCAAACCCTTCAAAATGCTCAAAGGTCAGGGCACGGGTTATCTCGCGGGCTCTGTCGGATCGGAAGTTAAAGAATATAACGCCATCGCCGTCATCAATTGCGGCCGGTGGATTTCCGGCTTCACCAATAACTGCGGGCAGGACGAATTCATCGTTTACTCCGGCGCCATAGCTTTTCTGTATGGCCTCAGAAGAAGAAGCACAAGGATCCCCCTCTCCCAGCACCATAGCGTTATACGCCTTTTCAACCCTCTCCCAGCGGTTATCCCTGTCCATTGCGTAGAAGCGCCCCATTAGCGTGGCTACCCTTCCGCATCCGATTTTTGTGAGCTCCGCTTCAAGCTCCTCAAGGTAGGTTGCGGCGCTCTGGGGGGGGGTGTCCCGACCGTCCAGAAGGCAGTGTATGAACACCTTGTTCAGACCCTCCTGTTTTGCCAGCTCCACAAGGGCATACAGATGTGTGTTGTGGGAGTGTACTCCGCCATCGGAGAGAAGTCCCATAAGATGCAAAGAGCCACCTGTTGATTTTACCCTGTTTATGCAGTCCAGAAACACCGGATTTGTAAAAAAATCCCCATCCTGAATGGATTTGGTTATACGTGTCAGGTCCTGATAAACTACCCTGCCGGCCCCGATGTTGAGGTGCCCCACCTCCGAATTTCCCATCTGCCCATCAGGCAGCCCTACTGCCATTCCGGATGTTCTTATCTGTGTATGGGGAAAATCGCGAAGGTAACCGGAAAGGTTGGGAGTATTTGCAAGAGCCACTGCATTGCTTGCTGAATCAGGGTTTATGCCCCAGCCGTCAAGTATCATCAGTACCAAAGGTTTTTTCATACAGGATCTTTCCTTGAGCTAGAATCGTGGCCCCATATGTGAACCACTGCTGCCGGACTTTTTCTTCTTGGTGTCAATCTGCTCGGTAATAACCTCGTCCCCCTCTTTTATTGGGCCTTCGGTTATCTCTACGCTGCTTGTATCTGTCATACCGGTCTGAATCATTACCGGTGAAGGTTTGCCATCTTTTATAGTGTAAATCTGCTGTTTGGTGGAATCCGTTTTGGCTTTGCCCTGAGCGCGCCCCATGCCTTTTGCCCCCTTTTCCTTGTCGGCATTTATGCGGGGCCTGAAGCGCAGCGCAGAAGAAGGAATCTTGAGGGCCGAATCCTTCCGTCCTGTTTCAACGGTAACATTTGCTGTCATCCCTGGTTTAAGGTGCATATCCCTGTTATCAACTCCAACCACAACAACGTAAGTGACAACATTTTGAACTGTGACAGGGGCGCTGCGGATTTGCGTAACTGTACCCTTGAATTTTTTTTCAGGATAGGCGTCAACAGTAAAGGTGACCGGTTGACCAAGCCTGACGCGGCTTATATCTGCCTCATCAACACTTGTTTCAATCTGCATCTTGGTAAGGTCTTCAGCAATTGTAAAGAGCGTCGGTGTCTGAAATGAGGCCGCCACTGTCTGTCCAACATCAACACTGCGGGAGATTACAATGCCATTTACCGGCGATCTTATAACGGAATTTTTAAGGTTGGTTTCAGCCTGCATAAGTGTTCCACGGCTCTGTATTACTAATGCTTCGGAAGATTTGACGCCAACCACGGCAGAATCATATGCGGTCTGGGAGACATCGAAATCGCTCTGCGCAACAATCCCCTGGGCTATCAGCTGTTTGTTACGCTCCAGAGTTCTCTTTGCATCTGCGAGTGTTACCCTGGACTTTTGCAATGTGGCCTGGGAGTTCAGCCAGTTACCTCTGGCCTGCTCTACCTGTGCCATAAATAATGAAGGGTCTATTTCGGCTATAACCTGGCCTTTGGTTACCCTTGAGTCATAATCCACATAGCGTTTTTGTATTGTACCGGAAACCTGGGAACCTACCAGAACGGTCGTAACGGCATTAACAGTGCCTGTTGCAGATATTGTAGATACTATGGAGCCACGCTCCACTTTTGCAAACTTGTAGGATGGCGCTGGTGTACGACCGAAAAAAAACCAGACTGCCGTGGTTATTATGGCCAGCGTCCCCAGTATAATTAAAATCCACTTTTTCATGATTAGTATACAGTACGCATAAAAAAACCCCGTGTCAACCGACACGGGGTTTGCAGTTGTCCGCCCGCCGTCAATGATTCCGGCAGGCAATCATCGGCACCCTTCCTTACAGTGGGATACCGGACGGATTCTGAAACGTGAAGTCCACATGGCAGGATTCTCCTTTCTGGTGGAGTCAATT
>CAZXTZ010000036.1:490-7296 GCA_964643645.1 uncultured Geobacteraceae bacterium | reverse complement strand
GCTGACACAAAAGAATCTTTTTTCAGACAGTTGGATAACGTCTGTGAAACCCTTGCCAGAACAAGGCCTACAGCGGTTAACCTGTTCTGGGGCATTGAACGGATGAAAATGAAGGCCCGCTCCATGGAATCCGATTCCTTTGAGGCGATAAGGGCAGCCCTTAAGGATGAGGCCATAGCCATAGAGCAGGAGGACCTGCAACTCTGCAGGGCCATAGGAAGGCATGGCGCAGTATTGATACCTTCTGGTGCAACGGTTCTTACCCACTGCAATGCAGGTGGGCTTGCAACTGCAGGCTACGGCACGGCACTGGGGGTTATCCGGGCAGCACACGAGGCAGGCAGGAACATCAGGGTATTTGCAGATGAAACAAGGCCCTGGCTCCAGGGAGCAAGGCTCACAACCTGGGAACTGATGAAGGACAAAATTCCCGTCACACTCATATCCGACAACATGGCCGGCTTCTTCATGTCAAAGGGTGAGATAACCTGCTGCGTTGTAGGCGCGGACAGGATAGCAGCCAACGGAGATACGGCCAACAAAATAGGCACATACAGTGTGGCCGTCCTTGCCAGAGAACATGGAATACCTTTTTATGTGGCGGCACCCACTTCTACACTTGATCTAACGCTTTCCGACGGTTCCCTGATCCCCATAGAAGAACGACCTTCAACCGAGGTAACCCATATCCGGGGTATTCCTGTGGCACCTGAGGGGATAGCCGTTCGCAACCCGGCCTTTGACGTAACTCCGGCAAGATATATCTCAGCAATAATTACGGAAAAGGGTGTAGTACAAAGAGATTATCTTCAAAGTCTGGCAGCACTTTAATGCCGGGCAATCGTTTTGATCATAAATTTTCGTGGGTCATGGCAATTGAAGATGAGCCTTCAAGAGCACAGGGGCTTTCGTCTTTACTTGAAGCATCCGGTTTTACTTACGGGGCCAGGTCTGCAACCAACCTTATGCTTCTCATGGGTAACTTCTCCATTGAAACCCTTCTGAAGGTAACTCTTGCAGCACTTCACACCGCCTCGCCCGATATGGCTCTTAACGGTTTTGAGAGACTTGCAAATGCAATAGACAGAAAGTTGCTTGACAGTCTTTTGGAAAACAGGCGACGTCTGGCTCAATTTATCAACATCTGTGGCTCATCTCCTTTCCTTACAAACCTGATATTCCGGGAGCCTCCGTTTTTTGCAAGACTTTTTGATGGAAACGAAATCGAACAGACCAGAACCCGTATTGAGGCTATAGATGCCCTGCATCGGGAGATCCCGGCAGATTGCGACTATGGCTTGCTGATGAAGAAACTGCGCTACTTCAAGCGCTTTGAGATTCTTCGTATTGCGGCCCGTGACCTGAACGGACTTGCACCGCTCGAAGAGGTGACAAAGGAACTCTCTGATCTCGCCTCTGCAACCCTCCACGTTGCCTGTGAAAATTGCTCAAGGATACTTGAAAGGGACTACGGACAGCCCCTGAAAAAGATCCGGGACGGCGCCGACAGGGCAACCATGACAGTAATGGGGATGGGAAAGCTAGGTGGAAGAGAGCTGAACTTTTCATCCGATATCGACATAATTTTCTTCTACGAGACTGATGAAGGAGAGACATCAGGCATTGACGACGGCCGGGGCGGTCTGAAAGGGATCATCTCCCTGCATGCCTTTTTCAACAAGCTCGCAGAACATATTACAAGGGCAATGAATCAGGTTACCGAAGACGGCTTTGTATTCAGGGTTGATGTGGGCCTCCGTCCGGAGGGCAAATCAGGTGATATGGCGGTTTCTCTCCGCTCTGCAGAGCTTTATTATGAATACTGGGGACAATCGTGGGAGCGGAGCGCAATGCTGAAGGCCCGTCCGGTTGCCGGTTCCACAGAGCTCGGCGAACAGCTTCTAAGTCGCCTTTCCCCCTTTATTTACAGAAAATATCTGGATTACAACCTGGTTGAGGATATGAAGCTGATGAAGCAGAAGATTGATGCTTCACTTGCCAGAAGCAGAGAGGCTGAAACAAACCTGAAGCTGGGCAGGGGTGGAATCAGGGAGATCGAATTTTTTATTCAGGCTCTTCAGCTTGTATATGCGGGAAAAATGCCGCGTTTAAGAGAACGCAACTCACTGATGGCTCTTGACCTGCTGGCCGAGGCACGTCTGGTAAGCGAGGAGGATCGCCGCAAGCTCAGTGATGCCTACCGCTTCCTCCGCACGGTAGAACATCGCATTCAGGTGGTACAGGAACGTCAGACCCATAACCTTCCATCAAGCGAAGAAGAGATGAAAGCCCTTGCCAGAAGGAGCGGATTCCTGAGAGAAGGAGGGCCTGTACGTTTCAGGGATGCTCTGGAAATGCACAGGAACTCTGTCAGTTCAATATACGGCACACTGTTTCACGTTGGAGAATCGGACTCAGTTAATGAGGCTGAGCCGGAAATACTTTTTCTTCTTGACCCCAAGGCAGATCCGGACCTTGTAAAGGACATGCTTGCTGAAAGACGTCTTGAAGATGTGGAGCGGGCATTCGACAACCTGAACATTCTCCGTGGAGGCAGAATCAGGGGTAACATAACTGAGCGAAGCCGTCGTACACTTTCAAGACTTGCTCCCCATTTTCTTCAGTATCTGCTTGAATCTCCCGATCCTGATATGGCTCTTTCAAACGCTGAGAGATTCCTCTCAATTGTGTCAGGCCGTTCATCCTTTTATGCCCTGCTTGCAGAAAACAGGGAAACACTTCGTCTGCTTGCCACTCTTTTCGGCACATCCCGGTTTCTTTCCAAGATATTGATTAATCATCCCGAACTTCTTGAAACAATGGTTGCAAGAACATATGCATTTATGGTCAAGCAGAGGGAGGTGATGGCTGAAGAACTTTCAGGCCTGTTGCTACAGGCGGAGGATTTTGAGGAACGTCTTGATGTTATCCGGAGATACAGAAATGAAGAATTTCTGCGTATCGGAATGAATGATATCCACGGTAAGACAGGCCAGGGAGCCATTGCGGAACAACTTACATCACTTGCCGAAGTCTGTCTTGAAGCTGCCTATCACCTCGCTGTAGCAGAACTTGCCAGGTTTGGAGCTCCATGTTTCAGTGAGGGGGAACTCTTTAGTGAAGCCGGTCTGGCAATCATAGCAATGGGTAAGCTGGGGGGCCGCGAGCTTAACTATCACTCCGACCTTGACATAATATTCATATACGACCATCAGGGCCAGACAAATGGCGCCAAACAGATAAGTAACCACGAATACTTTGCAAAGCTGGCGCAGAAACTTATCTCCATACTTTCAACCCAGACAAGGGAAGGCTATGTCTACAAGCTGGATACAAGGCTGCGTCCCTCTGGTAATTCAGGCCCTCTTGTCACATCTCTTGAATCATTCCTTGCATATCACCGCACAGAAGCACAGATATGGGAGCGGCAGGCCCTTGCAAAGGCCAGGGTGGTAATTGGCCTGCCAGCTCTTGCGCTCAGCATTGATTCCGTAATACGTCACTCTGTCTATGGAAGTTCCATCGGACTGGATGGTCGCAATGAGATTCACCGCCTTAGAATGCGTATGGAAAATGAAATAGCCAGGGAGACCGAGGGAAACTACAATATAAAGACCGGTCGTGGCGGAATGGTGGATGTCGAGTTTATAACCCAGTACCTGCAATTGAAGGATGGATACAGAAACCCTGAGATTCGCACTCCCAATACAGTTGGCGCACTTAAGGAAATCCGCTGTGCAGGCCTGATCTCACTTGAAGATTCGGAGAAACTTGTGGACGGGTACAAGTTTCTTCGTAAGTTGGAGAACAGGCTTCGTTTGCTGCATGACCACTCCATCAACGACCTTGCAGGGGATCAGCGATACCTTGACAAGCTTGCCCTGCGCCTTGGTTATGACCCTAAACTGCGCCATCCCGGCAACGAACTTATGAAAGATTATGAAGCTACCACCGAGGCGATACGAGATGTTTATGAACGGGTGCTGGGTGAACGGGCAGAATCCAGCCAGGGAGGGCAGTCGCTTACTTAGACTTAGCTCCTCCTGATTACTCGTAACACCTTAAGGTTAGAGAGCAAAGCTGTATAAGCAACGCCCCGGCTGATATCAGCCGGGGCGTTACATGTTTGTGAGTCCGTTTCATCCTGTTTTTACTTGTTTATATGCTCAAGAAGGCGCAGCAGGTTGCATGTGTAGCCGTACTCATTGTCATACCAGGCCACCACTTTTACAAAAGTGGTGTCAAGAGCGATACCTGCTTCGGCATCAAAAGTTGATGGTGCACTGTTGCCAACAAAGTCGGTGGAGACTACTTTATCCTCAGTGTAGCCCAGCACCCCCTTCATCTCACCTTCAGAAGCATCCTTCATAGCCTTGCATATTTCTGCGTAGGTAGCTTCCTTGTTCAGTTCAACGGTCAGGTCAACAACGGAAACATCAGAGGTTGGCACGCGGAAGGCCATACCGGTAAGTTTCTTATTCAGTTCAGGCAGTACCACGCCAACAGCTTTTGCTGCGCCGGTGGAAGAGGGGATGATGTTTTCAAGAATACCGCGGCCACCGCGCCAGTCCTTGTTTGAAGGGCTGTCAACTGTCTTCTGTGTGGCAGTTGCGGCGTGTACCGTGGTCATCAGACCGCGCTTAATACCCCAGTTGTCATGCAGCACCTTGGCAACGGGAGCCAGGCAGTTGGTGGTGCAGGAAGCAGCAGAGATGATAGCTTCACCGGCATATTTGGTGTGGTTGACGCCGTAGACAAACATCGGGGTGCCATCTTTGGCCGGAGCTGACTGGATAACCTTTTTTGCGCCGGCAGTGATGTGTGCCTGGCACAATTCGGTGGTAAGGAAGAACCCAGTGCTGTCAATCACTATATCGGCACCCACTTCATTCCACTTCAGGTTTGCGGGATCTTTCTCGGCAGTCAGGCGGATTTTTTTGCCATTTAGCACCATATTGCTGCCTTCAACCGAAATATCACCATCAAACCGGCCATGTACTGAATCGTACTTCAGCATATATGCCAGATACTCGGGCTCAAGCAGATCGTTGATGCCGACGATTTCAATGTTCTTGAAGTCCTTGGCCACTGCACGGAATATCATGCGTCCGATTCTGCCGAAGCCATTAATGCCTACCTTGATTGTCATAGCTGAACTCCTTTGTAAAAATGATAAGTATTTAAAACGTGTAAACTTACTACATGAAAAGAGTCAACGTCAAAGCAATTTATGGCTATATGCTCATTATTTGATTCTACTTAATCCGGATCCAAGCGCCAAACTGCTAAATCCCCCTGCCACACTTTGAACAGGTGGGGGTCATCTCCCCACCTGTTTTTGCATAACCAAACATCCAGTTCGATATGAGCAAAAAAATAAAACGGTATTTTGAAATTTTGTTTTTTTTGTTTGCTGATACTCCATAAGTAGTGATAGAAACGGCGGCACTCTTTTTGATTGCAATCATTGTTTATATTGGAGTCCTGGCAATTGGCATTTTTATCCTGCCGTGACATACGCTTAAGCTTTGGCGGCGTTACCGCTATTGATGGCGTCTCTTTTGATGTCTGCAAAGGCGAAATGTTTGCAGTAATCGGCCCGAACGGGGCCGGCAAATCATCAATGCTCAACTGCATAAGCGGTCTTTACCAGCCCCAGCTCGGTTCTATCAGCTTCAAGGAAAACGATATTACCAACATGCAGCCCCACAGGCGTGCGGCTCTTGGCATATCCCGTTCCTTCCAGAACATAGCTCTCTTCAAGGAAATGTCCGTTCTTGACAATGTGCTGATCGGACGGCACCTTAAATTGCACTCTGGAATCATCTCAGGAGGCCTCTTCTGGGGAAAGGCCCGAAAAGAAGAGGTCATCAACCGGAGGGCTGCAGAAGCGCTTCTCTCATCGTTAAGACTGGAAAAAGTCAGACATACTCCGGTTGGCGAACTGGCCTACGGCATGCAAAAACGTGTAGAACTGGCAAGAGCGCTTGCCCTGGAGCCGGAACTGCTTCTCCTTGATGAGCCGATGGCAGGGATGAACTCAGGGGAGCGGGAAGATATGGTGCATGCCATTCTGGAAACCAATGCCTCCCGTGGCGTGACAATAATGATGATAGAGCACGATATGGGAATCGTGATGGATATATCGGATACCGTATGCGTGCTTGATTTCGGTCGAAGGATAGCCATAGGAACACCGGAAGAGGTGCAGAAGGACCCACACGTCATCAAGGCCTACCTTGGCGAGGAGGATGACTGATGGATTTTGCGTTTCTCCTACAGCTTGTCATTAACGGTCTTGTGGTTGGCAGTATTTACGCCCTTGTGGCGACCGGTTTTGTAATAATCTACAAATCAACCAGCGCACTCAACCTGGCCCAGGGCGAATTCCTGATGTTCGGCGCCTACATCTGCCTGCATCTGCTGACTAAATACCAGGTCCCGTTCATACCTGCCTTTCTGATAACGCTTGCATTTTCCGCTCTTCTGGGATTGCTGATAGAAAGGGTTGTGCTGCGCCCTCTACTGGGAAGCCCGGCGATTTCTGTCATAATGGTCACTCTTGGGCTTTCAGGATTACTGCGTGCCTCATTGCAGCTTGCCTTCGGCGCTGCAACCATACCGTTTCCTGAGGTTGTGCCGACAGAACCTGTTTCTCTTGGTGGCGTACCGGTTGCCCCGGGCTACCTTGTGGCTGTCGGCTGCACATCTGTACTCCTTCTTCTTCTCTCCCTATTCTTTCACCGTTCAAAGGCAGGTCTTGCACTAAGGGCCACCGCTTCAAACCAGCAGACAGCCCTTTCCAT
>CAZXTZ010000036.1:0-480 GCA_964643645.1 uncultured Geobacteraceae bacterium | reverse complement strand
AGCGCCAAAAGGATGTTTGCACTTTCATGGTGCATTGCAGCTGTGGTCTCCTCCATAGGCGGCGTGCTGCTTGGCACAATAAGGGGGGGAATAGACCAGTCACTCGGCTTCATGGGGCTTAAAGTCCTTCCGGTGGTTATACTTGGTGGCCTGGACAGTCTTGCAGGAGCGGTGGTGGGCGGCATAATAATCGGGCTTCTTGAAAATCTCACTGGAGGCTACATAGATCCTCTTGTGGGGGGCGGCCTCAAGGAGGTTGTGCCGTACATCGTGCTGGTTGTCATACTTATGGTGCGCCCATACGGACTTTTCGGAAAACGGAGGATTGACCGGGTATGATGATCTCTCCCGACCATTCCGAAAATCAGGTTTCTATCCCCGGAATCCTGCCGGAAGGCCTGCTCAAATTTCCGGTACTGCTGTTTGCCCTGTTTCTTGCTGCGCTCCCTCTGTTCGGCTCATCATATATGCTGGATGTAG
>CAZXTZ010000035.1:0-19313 GCA_964643645.1 uncultured Geobacteraceae bacterium | reverse complement strand
CTTTACATTAGCAGTCCCTCCCACTGCCTCCAGTATTTTTCTGGCTTTTTCTGCCACCTCCAGATCTCACTCCGGCGGTGGCATGCCTGCCAGAGCAGTTTTTTTTGAAGTGAGCATGCGATATTTCGTCAGCCTCCGGACTTGCGAGTATGTTGCTGCGCCCTCGAAAGGCCAGTGCCAGTTTTCTGGCAAACTCATTTCCTCCTTCACTGCCGGTCAGTTCGGTGGCTGCGGAAGCATCTTCAGACTCCCTTCCCTGCGTCTTCAGGCAGGCAGCCGCCACATCTTGAAGAGGTAGCCGTCAGCCATGTTTCCGGCGGTTGGGTCTCCGGCGATATAACTCAGGATCTCTCCGGTTATCACCTTGCCGCTGTGGGGATCAACAAACTGTCCGGCTTCGAAAAAGAACGGAACATTCCAGATATGGTGAAGCCCGAATGGTATCAGCAGGCGCTCAACAAATCCGTATATGCTGAATGCAAGAGCCGGGTTTGATTCTGCAGCCCATTGGGAAAAACTTTTGATTCCTGAAGATATGGGAGGCCAGATGAGTGAAAGCAGAACACCGCACAAAATGGCGGCAAAGGCTGTTACAATCGGCACAAAACGCTTGCCGGAGAAGAACCCCAGATACGGGGGCAGTGAAATATGGAAATACCTGTTGAAAAGCCAGGCTGCGGTTCCTCCGATAAGGATTCCACCGAAAACGCCGGTGTCTATGGTGCTTATCCCCATTACCGGCTTGGTCTCCGAACCCAAAAGCGGAGCCATAACCCCCAGGGTGGCCAGCAGAACCATATAGCCAACCACCGCAGCAAGGGCCGATACTCCGTCATTCTTTGTCAGACCCAGTGCAACACCTATGGCAAAAAGTATGGCAAGGCTTCCGAAGATGGCGCCCCCTGACTGTGCCATGACATTTGAGAGAACATCAGGGAGAACAGAGAACTTTGCGCTGCCTATACCCAGGAGAATACCGGCCACAGGGAGAACTGAAACCGGCAGCATCAATGCCTTGCCTATTTTCTGCATAAAAGAGAATGTCTGTTTCCAGACGGTTATTGTCCCTCCCCCGGCGCTACTCATGGACAAGCCCCCTGACTGCCGCGCCGTTTTCCTGTTCAACGGCAGCCCTGGCCAGATCCCTGCATTCTGACATCTTGAGTCCCCTGATCCTGGCCTTTATGCCAGGTATGGCAGGCAGGCTTGCGCTAAGTTCATCAACTCCAAGCCCCAGAAGTATGGGCACTGCGGAAAGATCGCTGGCAATGCCTCCGCATACCCCGAGCCATTTTCCCCGGCTGTGGGCAGCCTCTGCTGTCCACTGGATCAGCCTCAGTACCGCAGGATTAAGTCCGTCCACCTTCGGGGCCAGCTTCGGGTGGCCCCGGTCCATGGCCAGGGTGTACTGGGTCAGGTCATTGGTTCCGATGGAAAAAAAATCCACCTCGGCTGCAAATTGCGCGGCCATTACAGCTGCCGCCGGAATTTCCACCATTATCCCGACCTCTATGGGAGCAACCCCCAGGCGCCTGCGCTCCTCTTCCAGCATTGCCCTTGCATCACGAAGTTCCGACAGAAGCGCAACCATCGGAAACATCACCCGGACTTTTCCGTGGGCTGAGGCCCGCAGTATGGCCCGTAACTGGGCACGAAAAAGCTCCGGTCTGTCCAGTCCGACACGCAGCCCACGTTCACCGAGAAAAGGATTGTCTTCTTTGGGAATAGGTAGATAGGAAAGGGGCTTGTCCCCCCCTACATCAAGGGTGCGGATGATTACCGGTCTCCCCTGCAACGCCTCGGCTATTCCACGGTAGGTCTCGAACTGTTCATCTTCGTCCGGAGCCGTGGTTCGCTCCATGAAAAGAAACTCGGAGCGAAGAAGACCGACCCCCTCTCCACCCAGTCCGATAACCTTGCGGGCATCATCCAGACTGCCTATATTGCCAACCACCTCAGCTCTGTGACCATCAAGAGTTATGGCAGGATCAAGGGCAACTCCAAGCTCCTTCTCCCTCCGAAGCGCCTGCTTTTCCTGACTGCCCCTCGTTTTTGCCAGAAGCTCTTCAGACGGGTTGAGGCGCAGTGTTCCGCTGCCTCCATCGAGAACCGCAAGAACGCCATCCGGAAGCTCCAAGGCGCGGGGATCGATACCCGCCACTGCCGGTATATCCAGAGAACGGGCCAGTATTGCCACATGTGATGTTGCGCCACCCATTGCTGTGCAGAACCCACGCACCAGGTTCCTGTCAATTGAAGCCGCATCCGACGGGGTCAGTTCTTCAGCCACAAGTATTGAATCAGGCGGTGGCTCAATGATCTCAGAGGCAACTCCGGTAAGCAGGGCCAGCACCCTCTGCCCGACATCGCGAAGATCGTTTGCACGGGCCGCAAGCAGTTGATTACGGAGCCCGGCAAGACGTTCGGCATGGACGGTATAGGCGCGATGCCAGGCAAAATCGGCCCGTTTGCCCTTTGCGATGGCAGACCAGGCTATATCCAGCAGATCAGGATCATCCAGCAGTTCCTGATGGGCAGCAAAAATAGCTGCCTTGGCCGCAGCCCGCTGGGCATGGAGCGCCGCCTTCAACGCATCAAGCTGCAGATGCGCCTCTGCAAGAGCCTGATCAAGACGTTTTTGCTCAATATGGGGGTCATCGGCATCTGATTCATCAACAACCGTTTCTGCCCTTCGCACCTGAAAAATTTTGCCTGTAGCAAGGCCGGGAGCCGCAGCAACCCCCACCAGCAGATCAGGATCATCGGACTGTCCGGCAACAGAAACAACAAGCGAATCCTGCGTAACGGCTACCGTTGCAGGGGCCGGAGCCGGTGAGCAGCCTTCATCCCCCAGACCTTCGGCTATAAGACCGGACAGGGTGTCAACCGCATCCTGCGCGTCTTCACCGGTTGCTGAAAGAACAACCTTGTCCCCGTGGGCCAGATCAAGCCCCATAAGGGCAACCACACTTTTGGCGTTGGCCTGACTGTCAGCTTTCAAGAGTAATATTTCTGATGCAAATTTTTTGGCTATATTGGCCAGAACCGCTGCCGGACGGGCATGGAGGCCTGTTGGATTGGGAATCAGAATGGCTTCAGATGTTACAGCTGTTCCTGCCGAAACAGCTGACTTGTCTGTGGGGGTATCAATAACGGTTAGGCTCAGGATGGGGTCTTTGCCAGCTGTTACCGGGCCTCGAAATGCCTCGATGGAAGAGATAATTTCACTGTTGGTTATAACTATCTGGGTCAGAAGGCTTTTTGCGTTAAGCGCCAGATAGTCGGCATCAAACCCGATCAATGGCGATCCGGCTTCAACGGTCTGCCCGGCCGCAACCAGGGGGCTGAATCCCTTCCCCTTGAGGGCAACTGTGTCAAGCCCTATATGCAGAAGCACCTTCAAGCCTTCAGGTGAAAGAATGGTCACCGCATGACCGGACTGGTGCAGATGCATCACCTTGCCAGAACAGGGGGAAAGGAGGATCTGGTCAACAGGATCTATGGAAATGCCATCGCCAACCATTTTCCGGGCAAAGACAGGATCAGGCACCTGTTCAATCGGGACAAGTGGGCCGGAAAGCGGGGCAAGTAGAACTATCTGCTTTTTGCTTGTGATCTCAGGTGACATCTGTAGTACCTCACTTCGGGTGGTACTATAGATTGTAACCTAAAACCGTTTTTCTGCAAGGGATGCCCCTCAATATTTTCCCAAAAGATTTCAGCTCATTTCAGCGGATATGATCTTCCGGGTAAGCCCCTATCTTGTGGATTGAAAGGTCAGGGCCGCTGAACTCATCTTCCTCATCCATCCTTATCCCCACTGTTTTCGAGAGCAGTCCGTAGACTATAAAGCCACTTGAAACAGCAAAAACCACTGCGCAGAGTGAACCGGAAATCTGGGAAATGAAGCTCACCCCCCCTATTCCACCGGCCCACTTCTGTCCGAATATACCTGCGGCAATTCCGCCCCAGGTGCCTATGATTCCATGAAGGGGCCAGACACCAAGAACATCGTCAATTTTAAGCTTTTCCTGTTCAAGCTGGAAGCCGTACACAAATATAACTGCAGCAATTGCACCTGTGGCAAGGGCTCCCAGTGGATGCATAAGATCGCTTCCAGCGCATACAGCGATAAGGCCGGCCAGGGCGCCGTTATGAACAAATCCGGGATCATTGCGGCCTGCAACCAGTGCGGCCAGAACCCCTCCGACCATAGCCATAAGGGAGTTTACAGCCACAAGTCCCGATATCTTTTCAAGGTTTCCGGCGCTCATCACATTGAAACCGAACCAGCCCACAGCCAGTATCCATGAACCCAGGGCAAGAAACGGTATATTACTGACCGGTAGCGGATGCGACTTGCCGTGGCTGTAGCGCCCTTTGCGAGCCCCAAGCAGCAGTACGGCAGGAAGAGCGATCCAGCCGCCTATGGAATGAACCACCACCGAGCCTGCGTAGTCGTGGAACTCAAGGCCGCCTATGGACTTGAATATCCCCTGCAGCAAGGAGGCGTTCTTTCCCCATATAAGAGACTCAAAAAGCGGATAGCACAGACCTGCAAAAACAGCTCCGGCAATAACCTGGGGCCAGAATTTTGCACGTTCTGCAATTCCTCCTGAAATGATTGCGGGGATGCAGGCTGCAAAGCATAGCAGAAAGAAATAGTGGACAAGATCGTAGCCCATTGCCCCTTTCATAAGTTCATCAGCAGGTTTGAGAAAGGATATGCCGTAGGCAAGAGGGAAGCCGATAAGGAAGTAGACAATGGTGGAAACCGACCAGTCTGTAAGAATCTTCACAAAGGCGTTTACCTGGCTTTTTTTCCGGACAGTGCCTACTTCGAGAAAGGCAAATCCGGCGTGCATGGCAAAGACCATGACAGCGCCAAGCATAAGAAAAAGGACATCTCCACTCTGCTTCAGGGGGGTAAGGGGTGACAACTCCATTGTTGCTGCCTCCAGTCATTGATAGAAAATAGGGCTGCAATGATTGAACTTGCAGCACGGCTTCCTATCAGCAAGAATGCAGCCAATCTGGCTTTGCGCCATAAGGTGTTGAAAATAAAGGCATCTGTTGAAAAAACAACCACAGGCAAATGATTAATTTTTGGGCGCCATTGATCAGTGTTTGTGCAATCCGGTGTGAGGGGGGGGTGAATGAGCTTTTTCGTCGTCCCATCAATCTGTAGTCATTCCATTTAGGCAGGCGCAGCGTTTTACCCCTTAAGTAGGTCAGACAAGAACTCTGCAGAGCTGGGCACAGAATATTCCCATATATGTTCCAAAGATATTGCCAAGAATCGCAAGAAGGAGCCCCACTGAGGCGAGGCCCGGCTGGTATACCTCAGCCACAAGCGGGGCGGAGGCAACACCTCCTATGTTGGCCTGACTTGCGGTTGCAACCAGAAACATCGGGGCTTTCATAATGCGGGCCCCCGCAAGCAGGAACAACAGATGTACGGCGATAATAAGAAAGCCTGCCAGTATAAGCGCAACTGCCGAGCCGATACTGGCGACGGAGGCCTTGGCTCCGATGGCGGTCAGCACAAAGTAGAGCAGATTGTAGCCCATGCGGGAGGCTCCATGCCCCTCTATCCTTCTTGCCCGTGTAAGCGAGAGCAGGATACCGGCCATTGACACTATAATAATGGTCCATGTGTAAGTAGACAGCACATCCTTCACAACCGGCATCTGCCTGGCCAAAAGCTGTGATATGGCGCTGCCTGCCACAGCTACGGCTGCAAGCATGGCCACTCCCCCTGCGGTAAACCGGTTTGAAACATTTTCGCTTGTCTCCGAAATATTCCGGGCAAGCTCATCAATCAGTTTTCTGTCGGAGCGGCTCCACCTGTCAAAGGCCGGTTGCATCGCAACTCCGGCGATCAGGAGCCCCATCCAGATGTATGGCACAACCGTATCAACAATCACCATTGGCGCAAATACCCTGTCCGGCACAGACAGGGCCTCTTTAACGGCGATCATGTTAGCGCTTCCTCCTGTCCATGAGGCGGATAGAGCGCCGAAACCGGACCAGAATTCAGCGCCGGTGAACTGCTTGAAAATGCCGAAGGATAGGACTGCCCCTGCCATAATACCCGCTGCTCCGATGAAGAACATTGCAATGGCCGTATGTCCGAGTCTCAGTATGGCCTTTATGTCAACAGGCAACAACAGGAGTATGAGGCTTGCAGGGAGCAGGTGAGTGGTTATGAGTCCGAATACCGGGCTTTTGGTATCAATGATGCCAAAGGTTGCCGTCAGCATCGGGATAAAATAGATCCAGAACACAGAGGGGAGAAAGCTGAAGAGATGCTTTGTCCGTTCATGCCTGGAAAGCCCCAGAACAAGGGTTTCTATGGCAAGCAGCACAGCCACAATAAGGAACGGGTTATTTATCATGCAATGGAGGATTGAAACCGATTCCGGGGGCTGTGGAGGAAAGGTCGAACCTGCCGCTGTCATCAAGGCATGGGGACTGGGCGAATGGCCCCTTTATAAAAAATGTAGTATCGAGGTCTATGAAGTCGAAACAGCCCATGGCAGCCGCAAAATGGGCGGCGGCGGTAATGGCCACCGAACTTTCCATCATAGCCCCTATCATTAGTTTTATGCCGTTTTTACAGGCCAGACGTGCTATGGCGCCTGATTCCGATATGCCGGTCTTCATAAACTTGATGTTGATAGCGGTAACGGCATTAGTGGTTATTGCCCTCTCCGCATCTGCCAGTGATCTTACTGTCTCATCAGCGCATACCAGAGATCCGCTGCCTGCGACACCCCTTGTCACCGCCGAAAGGCCATCCCAATCCTGCCTTGGCACCGGCTGTTCTATCAGTGAGGGAACGACACCTTTCCTTTCAAGCCGATCCAGGAAAGCCAACATTGCATCGGCGGTGAATCCCATGTTTGCATCCAGTATTATGGAGCTGCCAGGGGCAATCCGATGCACCTCCATCACCCGTTGCAGGTCAAGCTCATAATCCTTGCCTATTTTTATCTTGAAAGAGTTGAATCCCCTGGAAGCAAAATGTTGCGTCCGCTCAGAAGCCTCTTCAATAGTTCCTATGACAATGGTTATATCCGTTGAAAATGAAAGAGATTCGCTGAAATTTTCCGGCGGTGAAAAGAGCTGTCGAAGTGGAATACCTGCGGTTCTGGCCACTGTATCCATAAGGGCCATCTCGAAGGCGGCAAGGGCTGCATGATTCCCTGCAAAGCGGGGCCGAAACTCCTCAATGAGATCAGACAGATCAGTTACTGCGCGGCCATTAAGGGCATTGGCCGCTCTTTCAAGGTTTGCCACTGTCTGCTCCGGGGTTTCACCGGTTATGTGGGTCGCGATTGCAGCCTCCCCGAAACCGGACCAGCCTTTATCCGTATCAATCTTAAGGAATATATTCTCCATTATGTCGTGCTGGCCCGTCGCTATCCTGAAGGGAGTTATGAGGGGAGCTTTGCAGCGGAAGACCCTGGCTTCACGGATTTTAAAGTCTGCATTGTTCATGTTTCATCCTCTTTTTGGGATTCATGTTATCTCCATATTGTCTGTTGAAAGAGACAAGCGGGGGTTCTCAGGAGATTCCAGAACAGCAGGGTGCGCTGCAGGTTTATAGTCAGGGTAATACTGCTTTACGATCTGTGACCAGATTATAAAGTAGTTACAGACATTCCGCTCTTCACAGGAATCACACTTCTTGTTGCTGCGGCTTGTGTTGCTGCTGTGGCATCGGTAGTAATAAATAACCTTTGAAAGATGGCAACATGGATACCGGGAAGCTATCCTCATAAAAAGATCGCCATCATCGCAACCGCTTGAAAGCTTGAGGTTAAAGCCCCCGACTTCCAGAGCCAGATCACGGCGATACATTCCAAAGTGCCTCCAGCCAAGCGACATCAGATTATAGTGTGAAAAATCAGGTTCTTTCTTATATCCTGTTACAGTGCCTGCCTCATCAACGAATGCACTATCAGAATAGACCAGTGCAATATCGGGATTTGAGACAAAAAGCCTCAGCATCTCTTCAACTGCCCACCGCTCCAGAAAATCATCGCAGTCAAGGTGACCGACATATTTTCCCCGACATGCCTCAAGAAGGCGCTGACGGTTCGCAGCGATTCCACTGTTCTGCTCATTGCGAAAAAGCCGTATTCTTGAATCCAGAGTGGCTTCAAGCAGGGCCAGCTCCCATGATCGGTCAGTTGATGCGTCATCACAGGCAACCAGCTCAATATCCCTGAAGGTCTGGGCCGTCACGCTCCTGATTGCCTGAACAAGGTAGGTGTCATAATTATAGATCGGCATGATGATGCTGACCAGCGGATCACCCATACATCAACTCCTTATCCTTCCGGACTGAATAATTCGGGGTTTAAGCAGTACACACCCTGTTACTCAGGTGGTAACCTGAGACGTTACGATGGCGTTTTCCTGTCAAGGCTGCGGTACTGGATCGCCTCGGCAAGGTGCTGTTCAAGGATGTTTTCAGATGCGGAGAGATCGGCAATGGTGCGGGCTACCTTGAGAATGCGTGAGTAACTTCTGGCAGAAAAACCAAGAAGATCGCCCGCCAGTTCGAGCATCCGGTGGCCTCCCCTGTCCAGTTCGCAATGTTTTCTTATCAGGCGTGAATTCATCTGGGCATTGCAGTGTACTTTACTGCCTTTGAAGCGCGCAATCTGAAGTGCCCTGGCCGCCATTACCCGGGCAGAAATTGCGGCTGACCCCTCTCCCTCCCTGCGGTCTGAAAGGTCCCGATACGCAATGGCTGGAACCTCTACATGAATATCAATCCGGTCAAGCAATGGGCCGGAGATACGGGAGCGGTAGCGTTTGATAGCTATGGGGCTGCATGAACACTCATGGGTCGGGTCTCCAAGATATCCGCAGGGACAGGGGTTCATGGCGGCGACAAGCATAAGCCTTGCTGGGTAGGTAAGTGATTGCAGTGCCCTTGATATGTTGACTCTACCATCCTCAAGTGGCTGACGGAGAACCTCGAGCGCATGTTTTTTGAACTCCGGAAGTTCATCAAGAAAGAGTACTCCGTTGTGGGCAAGTGACACCTCACCTGGTTTTGGAGAAGTGCCGCCCCCTATGAGCCCTACATCGGAGATTGTGTGATGGGGTGATCTGAATGGTCTTGAAGTTACAAGTGACACACCGTTTTCAAGCAGGCCGCTAACACTGAAAACCGCCGTGGTCTCAATCGCTTCGTCAAATGACATGCCAGGGAGTATAGAGGGTATTCTGCGGGCCAGCATGGTCTTTCCGGATCCTGGCGGGCCTATCATCAGCAGATTATGGCCACCTGCAGCAGCGACCTCAAGTGCGCGCTTTGCATGATCCTGCCCCCGAACCTCGCCAAAGTCATCGCAGTGTTCGCCTGATTCTGAAAAGAGTGTTTCCAGTTCAAGAACCAGCGGCTCAATTTCTTTTTCTCCACGCAGAAATTGCACTACATCGGAAAGTGTGTCGGCAGGTATAATCCGTACCCCTTCAACAACAGCAGCCTCAGGAGAATTGACGGCTGGCAGTATGACCCCTTCAAGACCTGCCTGACGGGCGGCAACGGCAACCGGAAGCGCCCCTCTTACAGGCTTGAGACTGCTGTCAAGCGAAAGTTCTCCAATGATTATGTACCGTGAGAGACGATCTCCCTTTACGACACCGGTGGCAGCGAGTATCCCTATGGATATCGGAAGATCAAAGGAGGAGCCTTCTTTTTTCAGATCAGCCGGGGCAAGGTTTGCTGTGATCCTTCTTGCAGGAAAATCGTAACCGGAATTTTTCAGCGCGGCCTTTACCCTGTCCTTACTCTCTTTTACCGCGCCATCCGGGAGGCCAACAGTGGAGAACTGGGGCAGGCCCTGTGCAATGTCAACCTCAACATCAACAAGTATCGCTTCAATTCCCACAACAGCTGCGCTTAACACTTTTGCAAGCATCTACCGCTCCTTGAGCATTATAAAGCCCATCTGCCTTCCAGTATCACCGTTATCCCGTCTATATGAGAAGAAAAGCTCCCGGTGGCAGCAGACACACAGGCCTGATTCCTGGATTGAAGTTTCCGGAACTCCTGATTCAACAAGCTGGTTGCGGTTGGCAAGAACCATGTCCAGACGCCAGCGATCCTGCCCTGAAGGCTCTGTCACAGGCTCCCAGGGGGTGTTGTATTTTGCAAATCCTTCCTTTACCGGTGCGTCAACCTCATAGCAGCATGGTCCGATACATGGGCCTATGGCTGCATGTATGTCTGATGGTTTGCAGCTGAAGTGGCTTTTCATTCCGGCAACAGCTGCGGCAGTTATAGCTGATGCCGTTCCCTGCCAGCCTGCATGCACTGCTGCTATGACCCCGTTTTTCTTATCGTGCAGCAACAGCGGAACGCAGTCTGCAATAGTAACTCCTATCATAACACCCGGCTGGCTGGTTATTATGGCGTCTGCCTCAATCCCCAGAAAATGTGAGTAATCGTCATTCTGCTCATCAATGGCCAGAATGTCGCATGAGTGTGTCTGGCGGACAGTGACAAGTTTTTCCAGTGTTATGCCGAAGGCCCTGGCTACTATGCTGCGGTTCCCTTCAATGTTATGGGGGGAGTCCTCCGTATTGAATCCCAGGTTGAGAGAGTTGTAAGGTGGGCGGGAAACCCCTTCATGGCGTGTTGTAAAGCCTTGAACAATACCGTATCCGCAAGAATCAGGGGCAAGATACTGCACCCGTCCGGTACGCTTCATTTCCATGACATTTTCCTTTTGCCTTTCATTGCTCTTTGCTGTTTAATGCGCCTTGCGTCTTTGCCAAAGCAGATATCCGGCAATAATGCCGGATGATGCAACCACAACCCATGTGAGGGCCTTGTGGGACAAAGCCATAACCTGCTCCTGATGCTCTCCCAGCAGGTAGCCTATCCATGTGAGCACGCTGCACCATATTCCGGCGCCAAGCAGCGTGTACAAGGAAAACCTGAGGTGATTCATCCGGGCAACCCCGGCCGGAATGGAGATAAGATGGCGGATCACCGGCAGGAGTCTTCCTATGAAGGTGGATATTTCTCCATGCCTGAGGAAAAAACTCTCAACCCGCTCGAACTTTTCCGGCGGAATAAGAACGTAGCGGCCATATTTGAGAATGAGCGGACGCCCAAGGTACTGGGAGACAAAATAGTTGGCATATGCCCCGGCAAGACTGCCGAAGGTTCCGGCAAGAACTGCAAACCAGGGATTCATTTTCCCCTTGAACACCAGATAACCTGCTGGCGGCATAACAAGCTCACTCGGCACAGGAATAATGGAGCTTTCCATTGCCATAAGTATGAAAATGCCAGGGTAACCCATGGAGCCTATGGTATCAATAAGCCATTGTATCGTGTTGTGAAGCATGTAGTCCCGTTCTGGTAATCTGTAAAATTTTGATGTTAGCTTATAACCCAATTCCATCACAGGTACAACAGCTCAGGCAAACCAGGCCTGACGAAAGGGGTATTATTAATGAAAAAGATCTACTCACTTGCAATTGTTTTTTTGCTTCTGAACCTGGCTTCCTGCGGGACTATCAAAAATTACAACCGTAATGAGGATTGCGAGCGTATTCTCAAGGCATACAACCAGATCCTCAGGTGGGACGAAGCGGAAAAAGCTGCAATCGCTGTGGTGGACAGACCGATGCGTGATGAATACAGTAAAATGGCTGAAGCATTCAGACGCAGGCATGTGTCAATGGTTGATATCAGGACACGGGCGCAGGAGTGCCTGCCTGAGCAGAAAAAGGCTGAAGCAACGGTTGAAATTGATTACTACATAATGCCTGACAACCGTCTCAAAACCCTGACGGACCGTCAGAAATGGATATACAGGGAAAAAGACGATGATAAGCCAGAGCTGGGTGAAGGCTGGAAGCTTGTAAGCCCCATGCCTGACTTCAAATAAACAGGATCGAGATGCAATTGTTTGAACAGCAGATTCATTATTTTATCGAATACCTGAAGACAGAGCGCAATGCATCTGCAAACACCGTAGCCGCGTACAGCCATGACCTGGAAGATTTCCTCCACTTCCTCCGTAATGAATACGGAACGGAACTGCATTCTGTAGTGATTGACCATCTGCTGCTCAGACGCTATCTGGCAAGCCTACAGGGAGATCTTCCCCTGTCAGGCAGCTGCAAGGGGGCCAAGGCTCCCCGTAAATATGCCCGCGCCAGCATTTCAAGAAAACTTGCATCAATACGAACCCTGTTCAGATGGCTTAACAGAACAGGGCAGGTGGAAAAAAATCCGGCCGAGCTTGTTGCCACTCCCAAACCGGAGCAAAAAATTCCTTTTCATCTGGACATTGACCAGATTACTACGCTTGTTGAAGCGCCACGACATCATGAGGAAAACGAACAGATTCCGCTCCGTGACACCGCAATACTTGAACTTCTCTACTCAAGCGGACTCAGGGTCTCTGAGCTTACGGGGCTTAATATCCTGGATCTGGATCAGCAGGGCGGTATGGTGAGGGTCATGGGCAAGGGTGGCAAGGAAAGGATCGTCCCGGTTGGCAGAAAAGCCCTTGAAGCCATTTCCAGATACCTGTCAGACAGGGCACAACCACCTGAAAGCCAACCTCTTTTTCTGAACTCAAGGGGGGACAGAATCAATCGCCGCAGTGTAGACAGGGTGGTTAAGAGGCATTCAGAACAGATCTCTGCATTCCGTACTGTTTCTCCCCATACCCTGCGTCACACCTTTGCAACTCACCTGCTTGAAGCTGGCGCAGACCTCCGTTCTATCCAGGAGCTGCTCGGGCATGCCTCTCTGTCAACAACCCAGAAGTATACCCATGTAGGGATTGACCGCCTTATGGAGATATATGACAAAGCCCACCCCAGGGCCCACGAACAAAAAAAGGACGGGGCTCTTTAGGCCACCGTCCCAGAGATGCCTTATTCATTCAGGATTCATGCGAGTGAAATAACTACATTATCCGACTCACTGACCTTAAGTTTCCTCTCAATACCAGGCCCGATAACAAGGGCACCCTCGTACTGAAGTTCCAGATCGTTTATAACCATTACAGGGAATGTTCCGCCACCGCCATCTGCCGTTGTAACCTTTACCTTCTTTGCTGCCTTGCCAAAAAAATCACTGATATGTTTTGCCGTTGACTGGCTTACTGCTATCATGCCGAGCTGATCAAAACTGCTGCTTGCGTCCCCCTTCTGGAGATGGGCTATACGGAGTTGCATACCACCTGCTGTAGCGCCAGAAGGGGATGAAGGAACAGGTGCTGCGCTGGAAACAGCAGATGGGGAGGAGAGCGTTGTGGGGATAAGTGCTTCAAGTTTTTTAAGCGCCAGATTCAGAGTTATGTTGACCATTGAGAGGTTGACGCTCTTTGCACATGAAACACAGAGAAAGGCGCCCGTGAGTCTCCGGGTTATCAAGCGGCCCTCAGCGTATCTGAGCTCCATGGCATGAACAGAGGAGGTTATCTGAAGCGCCTCCATGCAGTCCAGTATGGTTACGGCAACTTTTGAAAGCTGGCTGACGTCCATAAGAGGAGGGCATACATGGGCAAGAACCCTGCCCTGGTCATTGAAGAGAGTCGTTCCAAGCACACCGTCAAGAGATGCAATCTGTTTGAGGATTTCCTGCATTCCGCCTCCTAATTGCCTGGAAGCAGGGCGGCCTTGACTGCAGCTTCCACCCCATCCATCTTGTTGTTTGGTCTTAATGCAATACTTAAGTAATGCTGACGTGAATCATAGAGCAGCATGTCAAAGTTGTCTGTCTGGACAACTGCCGATTTAAGCTCTCCCAGCCCCATTATGTCGCCCAGAGTGTTGCCTGTCTGTGCCAGAAAAAGGCCTTTGGCAGACAATGCCTCAGCCTCCTGACTGCTGTCCTGTACCGGGTGCCCCTGCTTGTCAAGAAGCGCTGCATATGTAACAAAATCAAGGGCCATTACCCTTGCAGCGGGAGCGCTCATGGTGCGTTTCTGCTGGGGCGGAGCTTCAGGAGCCGGTTCACGGGGTTGCTGTCTGCGCTCACTATTCTCTATAACATCTGCAAAAGACTCCTCTGGTTCCTGGCGGTTATTTTCCTCGTCCAGACGGCGGTGTGCCTCCAAAAGCAGAAAATTGAGACTACAGTGGATGGTGCAGATACTGGTGGTTTCATCAGGTGCAAGATTGAAGCTGCCTCCAGGCCATTTGAGGATCGCATATATGGCATCCTCACCGGCATGTTCTCCCTGTTCGGCGTGAATTATCTCTCCGTCTACAAAGAAAATGGAGCCCCGGTTGTTGCTGTATTCAACATTTATGCAGCCGGAATATCTGTTATGCCCCTTGATCTGGATAACATCTGCAAGAGAAAGCCCTGCAATTTCGCCCTGAAAACCGCTGATCGTATCAGCCATGAATGGAACTCCTGATGATAAAATATCAAAATTTTAAGAGCTGTTGTTACGAATTTTATATTTTAGCACTTTCACAATGGAGTGCAAGCGCGAATGTAACAACTGATTAAATTGCTTTAAGCAGACAAACAAACAGCCCTGCGGCAAACCGCAGGGCTGTTCTGGCAAAACCTATACAAAACAGAACTATTCGCAGAGATCAATCTTAACATCCCAGCTCTTGACCTTCATAGTGCCGTTCTGGGCCAGGTTGAGGTGCATCTTGAAAGCGCGATCCCACAGCTGCGGCTCGTGACCAACACCTTTGGCGATACACTCTTTCTCGGCAATGTTCAGATACTCGGTCAACTGATCCTTATAATCCGGGTGAGCGCACTTCTCAATGATGCGACGAGCGCGATCCTTTGGAGCCATGCCACGAACATCAGCCAAGCCCTGCTCTGTGATTACGCAGTCAAGGTCATGCTCGGTGTGGTCAATGTGCGAGCAGTGTGGCACAACACAGGAAATACCAGTTGGGTCAGTCTTGCTTGGACGGCTTGAAGGAGTGTGCATCATCTTCAGGTAGCCGTTACGCAAGAAGTCGCCGGAACCACCGATACCGTTGATCATACGGGTACCGCCAACCAGGGTGGAGTTAGCGTGTGCGTAGATGTCAATCTCAACAGGTGTATTCATTGCGATACAACCCAGACGGCGGATCGGCTCAGGTGCGTTGGAGATGGAGAGAGGACGCAGGGTACACTTACCGAAGTACTTGTCCCAGTTTTCAAAGAAGCGGGGGAAGCCCGGGTTCTCTGAGAGAGACAATGAGCAGGCAGAAGCTGCGTCACACTTTCCGGAGTCAAGCAGGTCAAGAATTGTATCCTGAAGGACTTCGGTAAATACGGTCAAGCCGGTAAATGGCCCCTTGGCAAGTCCACCGATAACTGCATTGGCAATTGAACCTACTCCGGACTGTATTGGAAGCAGGTTTTTTGGCAGGCGGCCAGCCTTCACTTCATGGGTGAAGAAGTCAATGATGTGACCGGCAATTGCATCGGAGGTGTCATCCATCTCGGCAAAGGCACGGCCCTTGTCACGCAGCTTGGACTCAACAACAGCAATAATCTTGCTTGGATCACAAGGATAATAAGGTGTGCCAACGCGGTCAGAAGTCTTTTGAATATTAATAACCTGACGGTTTGGGGGGTTGTCGCAAACGATAATGTCATGGATACCTTCAAATGAAGGCTCGCCAGTGTTAACTTCAACGATTACCTTGTCGCACATCATCAGGATTTCGCCGATAACTCCGCAGGAAGTAGTGGGAACCAGGCCACCGTCTTCGGTAATTGCAGACACTTCGATAATGGCCAGATCAAGACGGCCGGTTGGGGAATCCTTGGTGTAGAAACCGTAGCCCAGATCCTGTGCAAACAGGGAAAGGTGCTTGTCACCCATACGGATACGGCCTGCGTTGATACCGGCAGCAATGTCCTTGCCGGTCTGATAAGGCCAGCGACGATCAATCATGTCATTCTGTGCCCAACGGTTCTCAGTCTCAGCGCCTACGGAGGCGCCGATAAAAAGGCTGAACTTCAGCTTGCCTTGAAGGTTGTTCTTCTCAACGTGCTCAGCCAGGGCAATTGGAACCATTTTAGGATAACCGGCCGGAGTAAATCCAGACCAGCCCAGATTCATGCCATCTTTAAAAAAGGGAATGCACTGCTCGGCTGTCATTACTTTGTCCAACAGTGATTTGCAGCGAACACGATCTTGCAAAGTTCCGTACTCTGACATCTTACTACCTCCTGTTTGGTTTTTGTTCTGCACAACGTCGTAGCATTGATGCAACGGCGATTTAGAATCTTTTTGAAGTTAATAAGTAACTATTGATATTGCAATTAATACTGTTTGACAGCAAAGTAGAACCGGATTTTACTCAAGCCTTCAGTTTGAGTCAAGGCAATTTATTCAAGCTGTATACATAAAATCAGACAGGGTAGACAACGCCAAGCAGGGACAATCCCTGGGGCGGAGCTGTAACGCCGCTGCGCTTTCTATCCGGATTATCAAGCAGATCAAGGACATATTCCGGCTTATAACGACCCTTGCCAACATCAACAAGGGTTCCAACCATTATCCGTACCATATATTTGAGGAAACCACCCCCTGTCACATCAATTCTTAAAAATGGAGGGTCATGCTCAATCAATACAGAATCAATCCTGCGGCGACTGGTTATTGCGGTACAGTTCTGCCCCCTGAATCCGGCAAAATCATGTTCTCCTTTGAAGAATGAGGCAGCCATCTGCATCGCAGCCAGGTCAAGGGGTTCACGAACATGCCATGTGGTACGATAATTAAGCGGCGAACGCACAGGAGCATTATATATTAAATAGCGATAGGTCTTTGATCTGGCCCCTCCGATTGCCCTGAAATCAGACGGAACCTCCTCAGCTGACTGTATTGCGATATCTGCCGGAAGGTGGCAGTTGACACCATCAACAAAGGCCTTGAGTGGTATCGTGGACTCAGTGCGGAATACCGCAGGCATGGCAACTGCATGTACTCCGGCATCGGTACGGCCAGAAGACTGAACCCGCACCCGTTGACCCAGTATTTTGGCCAAAGCCAGCTCAACCGTCTCCTGGATAGTGGGGCCATTGGCCTGTTCCTGCCATCCGCAGTAGTTGGTGCCGTCATACTGAATTATAAGTTTTATTGTTCTCAAATAAGACCCTGTCAGACATCCTGCCGGATTATTGTTTCAATTCCCTGAATCTCATTTTGCCACCATTATCCGCTCTCTCAAGATACAGCTTGCCATCCTGCACATAATAACTTGATGCCCCGTGAAGTTGCTCTGTAAAGTGGTGTGCAAGCGCTGCGTTCCCTTTAGGGCAGAGCATCTTTGTCATTTTACCCGGAGTTACCTGGAACATACCGTCAACAATTTTGTAGCCTGCGCTTCCATTATTGCAATCTGCCACGATCTTTATTTCACCGCCAAGTGTTACATGCACAGTGTATCTATCGGGAACCGTCACTTCAAAAAGTTCAACAGGGGTTACAGTCTTTTCCCAGCCCCAGGTTCTTCCGACAATAAGCTCCGGTGATGTGGAGCGTGGGCCGGGAGGAGCCTTTGGTGTTGTTGAACAACCTGTTGACATTCCGATAACGATTGAAATCATAGTGAGCAATAGTGCTTTTTTCATATGGTACCCTCCATTTGCTGTTAGTAGAGTGTTGATGCCGCCTTAATATGAACAAAAGACAACACCCCGGCATGGTCAGCCCGGGGTGTTGTCTGAAACCTTATCTAAAGTTTCATTTCGTTATTTCTCCAGCAGGATACGCAGCATTCTGCGCAGCGGCTCGGCGGCTCCCCACAGTAGCTGGTCTCCGCAAGTAAAAGCCTGAACAAACTGTGGCCCCATCTTCATCTTGCGTACCCGTCCGACCGGCACGGTCAGAGTACCGGAGACAGCAGCCGGAGTGAGACCTGCGAGGGTCTCTGCCTTTGTGTTTGGTACCAGCTTGACCCACTGGTTGTCATTGGCAATAAGCGATTCAATTTCGGCCAGTGGGAGGTCTTTATTCAGCTTGATTGTGATGGCCTGACTGTGGCATCGCATTGCCCCTACACGGACGCAGATGCCGTCTACAGGGATAGGGCTGCTGTTGCCCAGTATCTTGTTTGTCTCGGCAAAACCTTTCCATTCTTCGCGGCTCTGCCCATCCTCCACTTCACGATCAATCCAGGGCAGCACGTTGCCTGCCAGAGGGAAGCCGAACTCTTTGGTGGGCATGGATCCGTCCCGCAGGGTTTCGGTCACTTTTTTGTCTATTTCAAGAATCGCAGAGCCTGCATCCTTAAGTTCTTCTGATACAACACCATTAAGCACACCCATCTGGGAAAGCAGCTCACGCATATTAGGCGCACCGGCTCCGGATGCGGCCTGATAGGTCATTGAGGAAAGCCACTCAACCAGACCTGCACGGAACAGACCGCCCAGCCCCATCAGCATGAGGCTTACGGTACAGTTGCCACCGATGAAGTCTTTCTGGCCCTTTGCAAGAGCAGCATCAATTACATTGCGGTTTACCGGATCAAGTATGATTACAGCATTGTCTTCCATCCGCAGGGTAGATGCCGCATCTATCCAGTAACCGTTCCACCCCTGCTTGCGCAGTTCAGGATGAACAGCCTTGGTGTAGTCCCCACCCTGACAGGTCAGGATTACGTCCAGTTTTTTAAGCTCTTCAAGATCATCGGCCTTTTTTAAAGTGCCGCCCCCCATTGGAGCAGGTTGCCCTGCCTGGGACGTGGTGAAAAATACCGGCTCAAAGCCAAGGGCAAAGTCATTTTCCTCCTGCATCCGCTGCATAAGAACGGAACCAACCATACCACGCCAACCAACGATACCTACTTTCATAACAAAAGCACTCCTTTGTGAGATAAATTAATATGAATCCTAGTTCAGCGCTGCAATAATAGCGTCACCCATCTCTTTGGTGTTAACCAGCTTCTCACCAGTCTTGTCCTGGAATATGTCCCTGGTGCGGTATCCCTGATCCAGGACGGTTGCCACTGCCTTGTCTATTGCATCAGCCGCATCAAGCATGCCGAAGGAGAACTTAAGCATCATTCCTGCGGATAAGATCTGGGCTATGGGGTTTGCTATCCCCTGGCCGGCTATGTCAGGAGCGCTGCCGCCGGAAGGCTCATACATGCCAAAAGTTCCTTCGGCCAGCGAAGCAGATGGCAGCATCCCCAGGGAACCGGTAAGCATTGCGGCTTCATCTGACAGTATATCGCCGAACATGTTTTCCGCAAGGATTACATCAAACTGTTTGGGCCACCTGACCAGCTGCATGGCTGCGTTGTCAACATACATATGGGATAACTCGACATCAGGGTAT
>CAZXTZ010000034.1:0-19880 GCA_964643645.1 uncultured Geobacteraceae bacterium | reverse complement strand
CCAGCTCGATTTTAAGGTCGCAGTCATCCTCTATGAAGATAAATACATCCCTTATGGCATCGGTATCGCGGTTTGTTGTAAGGACTATATCCCAATATAGGTAGTTTAAGTCGGGCTGAATCTCGTCAAGAAGCGGTATTTCGTCAAGGTGGGCAACGGTTCGGCATCTGCCAAGTTCCCTTAGCTCATTTAGAAGATTAAGGGGGTTTGTACCGCACAAAAGGATTTCACGGGCAGGCTTGAAACGTATCCTGTAGGTTCTTTCAACTGTTTCCGAAGATTTTTCGGAAGATAGCTTCTCGGGCACTCTCGATTCAGGTACCTTTTCAGGTCGGGGTAACATGGCCTGGAGACCGCTTATTATCCTTTTACCGTTTTCTTCGTCTGCGGGAGGTCCGCCTGATGATGCATCAAGCAGGGAGGAAATCTGGTCCCGGGCCTGAAGGGTCAGGTCAAGGAGCGGTTTGCTTACGCACAGTTTGCCGTTTCTTACCTGGTCGAACACGGTCTCCACTTCATGGGTGAAGTGCGCTATTTCATCAAAACCGAACATTGCCCCTGAGCCCTTAATGGTGTGCATGGCCCGGAATACGCGGTTTATCAGGTCATTATCGGTGGGGTTGTCCTCAAGCTCCAGAAGTGAGGTCTCAAGTTCTGTAAGAAGCTCTCCGGCCTCTTCCTTGTATGTTGCTATCATCTGTTCCTGTGGGGATGTCATGGAACCTCCAGGGTGAAGCGTGAAGCGTGAAGCGTGAAGGGTGAAGCGTGAAGAGTGAATTGGTTCTATTTCACTTTTCACCTTTCACTTTTCACCATTCACCTTTTCACCTTTTCACCTTTCACTTTATCCAAGCACTTTCTTCACTACCGCAATCAACTGTTCAGGCTTGAACGGTTTGACTATCCAGCCGGTTGCACCGGCTGCCTTGCCTTCGGCCTTGCGGGATTCCTGTGATTCGGTTGTAAGCATAACTATCGGGATAAACTTGTTTATGCTCCCGCTGCGCACCCCTTTGATAAGCCCTATACCGTCAAGGTTGGGCATGTTCAGGTCGGTTATCAGCATGTCAACCTTCTGGGTTGTCAGTTTGGTGAGGGCGTCTTTTCCGTCTACCGCCTCAACAACATCGTATCCGTTTTGCTTGAGGGTAAAGCTTACCATCTGACGCACACTTGCCGAATCGTCGGCTGTCATAATGAGTTTGCCCATTTCAGTTTGCTCCTTGGTGGAATATACATTGAATTTCAGGGTGTTGGCGGCATGATTGCTGGGAGTCAAGGCCTGAGTCTGAAACAACCTTGTTCAAGGCTGCCGGGTATGATCCGGTAATTCTGAATTTTCCGGAGTTTTCAAGTGAAGTGCGGCAGGCTGAACAGATCAGCTGTAGGCCTGCAAGATCAATTTCTTCGAGGCCTGAGAGATCAAGCCTTGTTGTGGTGACCGCCTGACCTTTTTCGCGTAAAAGCTGCAGAAGGTTTGAGGCATTGTCTATGGCAAGGCGACCTCCTGCTTTTATATCCAGGATTGTGTCATCGCCTGACAGGGCAAAGGATAGATTCAGTTCCATTATTTAACGTCTCCTAAAAAAGATCAACATTGTCGCCAAGACCAGTGCTTCCACCTGATATTGCTCTGGTTTCCCGGGCTTTTACAGTAACGCCATGGCGGGCTGCCATCATTTCGTGAATCATTCTTTCACTCTCCATGGTGTAGCGTTTTTCCATGTTGAGAAGGTTGTCCCGGAATGAGTTGGAGGCCGGCTGAATAGCCCTCGCTTCAGCAATAATCCTGTCAATGTTTGTGAGGGCTTCATTTGAAAGAACCCTTGAACGTTCATGGACAGATACCTCTGATGTTGTTGCATTTATGTCATCTGCAAGGGATTCGGCTGTTGCAGCCAGTGATGTGATGTTTGCTATTACTGCCATGTTTGTCTGACCCAGGGTATCAATTATCTCTTTACACTCATTTTCCATCTCCTTTACATCGGGAAGGGAGAAGGATGTGGTTTCCTCTGTTTTTGCTTCCATGTTCGCTGTCAGCTCGTTTATGGCTTTAAGTGTTTTGGATACTGATTCGGTTTGAACAACAGCATCAAGGGAAAGACGCTTTATCGCCTCTGCAAGGACTCCAAGCGCAGCCCCCTGTGGGCCTGTGTGTGCGGCCTTTATCTGGGCGTTCAGGGCGATCAGGTCTATCTCCGATCCCACAGCCTCAATGTCACTTACAAAGTTGCAGATTTCCGATATGGTGTCTGTAACACCTGTCATGGCTTCATTAAGTTTCTGGTCGGCCATTGTGCAACTGTTAAGGATTTCAGTGACCTGGTGCATGTCGCGCTGCACCATATCCAGCTGTGATCTGTCAGAAGTGCCGGAATTACCCATAAGTGCCTGTTGCAGCTCAATTGTTACTGCCGCCTGCTTTTGCGCGATATCCTTGAGACTGTCAAGGATGGCAACGGTTGCGTTGAAGAGTTGCTCTTCGGCGTGGCGTAACTGGGCTGCCTGAAGTTCGCAGATGTCCCCGGCCTCAACCGCAAGCCTGTCGGAATCGGAATCAGACCCTTTGAAATTTTCTGAATCGCGCTTTAGTTTTTCAAGGGCCTCAACTACATGCTCTATCTGCTGTCTGGTTATGTCGTGGAACTGCATTGAAGAGACGACGGTTCCTATATCTTCCGATACCTCTTCAGCAACCGATTTCACCCGGCTTCCAGCGGATGAACATGCTTCGTTCAGCTGCTGGAGAGTGTCAATTCTTGTCCTTATTGTTGACAGTATTGATCCGGCCCTTGAGTACTGTCCTTCCTCTGTCTTGCGTACCATTTCGATGTTGCTGCCTATAAGGTTGGAGAGCTTTTGCCGCTGCCCCATTATGCCAGCAGATTTTTCGTTTACCGTGCTTGAAAGCTTTTCAACATCCATTGCAAGGGTTATAAAACCGGCCCCAAGCTCTCCAAGTCTAGAACTTTCAATTTTTGTTGAGATGGAGAGCATCTTCAGGGCCTTGTCCATCTTCTGGAAACTCTGTAGTGGCTCTACAACCCTGTCAAGCTCCACAAGAATCTGCTCCAGGGTTCTGAAATGCTCGCTGCCCTGGGTTTTGATCTGGTCAAGATATGCTTCAATGGTTGAAAACAGTGTGACAAGCCTTTCAGACATGGCGCTGTTTCCTGAACCGGTGACAAGTTCGGTCAGATCATTTGCAGTGGAAGAGATCTTTGAAGAACGGAGCGAAAAATCCTGAAACTGGCTGCCAAGTTTGAGAAACTGCTCTTCAGTTCCTCCGGCAAATTCCTCAAGGAGCTGAATTGCAGGCCCAAGCATGTTGTTCCAGCTCTGAATTTTTTCGCAGACAGGTGATTGCATCAAGATACCCCTTTCATTGCTTGAGGAGACCTACAGCGCGCAGCTCTCTTAAAAGGCGGCTTTTTTCAATCGGTTTTACAACATATGAGGTGGCTCCACCCTGATAGTAGGTGTCGAAAACGGTCTTCGGATCGTCAAGGGCTGTTGTCATGATTATTTTTGCCTCCATGTTTGGAGGCACCTCCATTTCCCGTTCCATTTCCCTTATCTTTTTAAGAACTTCCCGACCATCAAGTTTTGGCATCATTATGTCAAGACAGATCAGGTCGTATGGTTTTTTTTCTGCGTGTGCAAGTTTGAAGGATTCCACTCCCTCTTCGCCGTCCACTGCAATGTCACAATTAAAGTGAGGCGCAAGATGTTGCTGCAGGATGCGGCGCGATATGAAATCGTCTTCAACGATAAGGCATCTCATGGCTTTTGGCTCCCCTTTTTCTATTTAAAATCTGCTATTCCTGAAAAAACATAATCCCTGCCGGAAGCCTCTTTCTGGTGGCATTCGAAGCAGTTTTTAACTGTATCAAGACCACTTGGCTTTCCATCTGCACTAAACCCGGCATATAGCCAGCCGCCGGTTTTTGTTTGCCTCTTGTCTTTTTTCATAAGGACAGCCATGTTTTTGGGGCCATCAGTGGATGTGTCGCCCCCCTTGATGTTGAAGTGCTCAACAATAATAATGCTTCCTTCAGGAAATCGGTTGCCTGCCCTGTAGCCCTGCATGGCCTTTTTGTCTGCGTATATGTAGTGTATTCCATAAAAAAGAGATTTCTTGTCGTTTACTACCTTACGCTCACTTTTTGCCCATTTGGTGTATCCCTTTGGGAGAGCGCTGGCGGGAGCCGCAAAGGTCAGGGTTGCCGTTATGATGATTGTAAAGAAGGCAACAGCAATTTGGGTGGTCATATCCGTAGTGCTCCTTTGGTGGCTATTTGTTGACATAAATAGTGTACCAGAGTTTTTTTATTTGTCATCCGGCTTCATGCAGCGGGGAATCAAAATTGAGAAAGTTGTTCCTTTTTCCCCGTTCTTATCAATTGTTATTGAGCCGCCATGCTGTCTGATTATGCTGTATACGATTGACAGCCCCAGGCCGGTGCCCTTGCCTATATCCTTTGTTGTAAAGAATGGATCAAAAATCTTTTCCCTTATCTCTTCATTTATTCCTTGCCCCGTGTCACTGATACTGATTTTTATGTATGAGCCGGGAGGTATCTGGAATATGTTCGCCTCCTGCCGTGAAAGCTGATACGGAGCTGTGGTTATTGCAAACATACCGCCTTCCGGCATTGCGTCGTGTGCGTTTATGGCCAGATTCATCAGTACCTGCTCAAACATGGTGGTGTCCAGTTCGGCATATAAAGGGCAGTCTAAATCCTTTATATCCAGATTTACCCTGCTTCCCAGCACCTGCTCAAGAAATGGCCTGAAATTTGTTACAAGAAGTCCTATCGGTTCAACCTTCCGTCCTTCCTTCTGCTTGCGGCTGAAGGCAAGTAACTGCCTCACAAGTTCCGAAGCCCGCTTGGATGATTCAACTATCATCCCGGCAGCTTCTCTGTGGGGGCTGTCTGGTGGGAGTTGCAGGTGAAGCATTGATGCGTAACCCAGTATGACAGTAAGGATATTGTTGAAATCGTGGGCAATCCCCGCTGCCAGAAGACCTATTGACTCCATTTTCTGGGATTGTCTCAGCTGCTCTTCCATCAGCATTTGGTCGGAAATGTCGTAGCAGGCCCCCAGAAAACCGGTGAAAACTCCGTTTGGATCATACAGCGGCGCTCCGTGGCTTCGGATCGTTCGCCATTCTCCGTCATGACGGAGCAGGCGGCATGTAAGAACAAACGGCTCTTTTTTATTGAACCCGGCAAGGTTTATATCAATCACAGTTCTTCTGTCATCAGGGTGAATACCTTCCATCCATCCCCTGCCAGCATCCTCTTCAATGGTTCTTCCCCTGAATTCGAGCCAGGTATGGTTAAACCAGTCACAATCACCGTCAAATCCTGTGCGCCATATCATTGCCGGGAAGTTGTCAAGCATGGGGATTATGGTGTCCTGAAATTTTCTCAGCTCTCTGGAACGCTCAACCAGAACCGCTTTGAGGGCTTTCTGCTCTTCCCGCAGCTTAAGCTCTGCCTGGCGTATTCTGTACATGACCCTTATCTGGGCAATTAGCTCAAGTGTGTTTACAGGTTTCTGGATAAAGGCGTCAGCGCCGCTTTCAAGTCCTTCTGTCCTTATTTCCGGTGTGGTTATTTCAGCAGTAAGAAGAATTACAGGGATTGGAGCCGTAGAATGATCTTTTTTGAGTATGCGTATTGCTTCCATGCCATCAGTAACAGGCATATGGTAATCCATCAAAATTACATCAGGCTGCCAGTTTTTCGCAATTTCAATGCCTTCCGTCGCATCACCAGATGCCTTGAATGAACAGCCAGGCAGATGTCTGGCAATCAGAGCCCTGTAGATATCCAGATTCATCTGTATGTCATCAACCGCAAGCAGTTTCATGCACAGTTCTTTGTTCTGGAAGCTGATTTGAATTTGAAACTGCAGAAAAACCGGCTGCCCTTGCCGGGATCGCTCTCAACCGAGAGCTCGCCGCCCAGCCTTTCAGCGAAGCTTTCTGCAATCGAAAGCCCTATTCCGGCGCCGCTGTATTTTCGTGTAAGGAAATTTTCAAGCTGCACAAAAGGGCGGAATATTTTTTTCAGGTCATCGGTTTGCATGCCTATTCCGCTGTCTGTAACAGTAATTGATACATTCAGCTCATCTGATTGATCTGAGACTGGTTCGGCCTTGAGCAGACAGCTTACCCTGCCTCCCGGATCGGTAAATTTAATTGCATTGTCAATAAATACGCCAAGCACCGCCTGCACCGCTTCCCAGGGGCCTTTAAGGGGGGTTGAAGAGTGCTTTTTATCTATTTGGGATTCAAAGAATATTTTTCTTATATCTGCATTTTTGCGACTTGTTTCCAAAACAGCCCTGACTCCTTTTTCCAGTGTGTTGCTGTCGCCTTCATTTACGTTTTGAAGACTTTTTATCCTGGCCAGGGTAAGTATATTTTCAATCAACCCATGAAGTTTATTGGTGGATTCCTTCAAGAGCGGAATAAATGTTTCAATGTTTTCTTCTGAATGGTCATCCTCAATGAGATGGACTATACCTTTTATGCCGTTTAAAGGGGTTCTCAGTTCGTGGCCGACAATACTGAGAAACTCACGTTTGAGCTCATCAACAGTTGAGGCGATGGCCCTTGCCTCTTCAAGCTCAACCAGCTGTATTCTAATGGCTTCGGTCTGCTCTGTTACCTGTTTCTCAAGCATTGACTGGTAATTTTTAGCCATCTCCCTGTGTGCAATGAACTGGGTGGCCTTCTTAAGGCACCATTCGATCTGCTCCATTTCAAGCGGTTTGAAAATCAGGTCAAAGGTGTGCTGTCGCAGTGCATCCACCACCATATCAAAGTCGGAATAACCGGTCATCATTATGACAGGGATTTCCGGGGCAGAATTATGGATCTCTTTCTGCAGGAAAACTCCGTCCATGCCAGGCATTCTTATGTCTGTAAGGACTATCTCAATAGCAGGGTCGGCAGCCAGCACCATCTGAAGTGCCTTTTCCCCGTTTTCTGCGGTAAGAACAGGGTATTGCATAGTTTTAAGGTATGTTTCCAACATCTTGAGCACCATAGGCTCATCATCAACAACAAGTACAAGAGGTTGTCTCATCATCGGGATATCTCCCATGCAGTTAATTGTCTCAAAATACGCAGAACTCTTAATCAAGATATGTGCCAACAGCTGCTTTGCGTTTTAACAGCAACTTACGGTGAATTACCAGACAGATTGGCGTCAATTAAGTGACGAGTGTGTCATACATGGTGTGTCATGTCACACTGACGTGATCGTTAGTTGTGACATTTTTCTCGAGCCATCGGTAGACCGTACGGCGGCTTATTCCGAGCATCTTTGCTGCCTCGGTTTTATTTCCTCCGCATTTTTTAATGGTTCTGCCAATATCTGTATCTGTGCTTGAGTCAGTATCCATTAATATTGGCAGATTAAAGGCAGTATGGGCTTCATGGTGCCTCAAACGCTCCATGAATTCGTTGGGCAACAGGTCGGAGGTTATTATGGGGCCGTTGCTCATGATGCATGCATGTTCAAGGATATGCTCCAATTCCCTGATGTTGCCAGGCCAGTGGTATTTTTGAAGCAGCGCCAGGAGGTCGCTTGAGATCTCTGTGAACTGTTTGTTGAAGCGAAGGCTGAATTTATCAAGGAAGTGCCTGGAAAGGAGTGGTATCTCTTCAAGCCTGTCCCGAAGGGCAGGGGTATTGAGCTGGACTACATTAAGCCTGTAGTAGAGGTCGTGGCGGAATTCACCTCTTTGTACCTTGTCCTGCATGTTTCTGTTTGTGGCTGCAATCACCCTTACATCAACCTTTATTGTTCTGTTGCTCCCCACCGGCTCAACCTCGTGTTCCTGAAGAACCCTCAAAAGCCTTAGCTGCATGGCAGGAGAAATGTCACCGATTTCGTCCAGAAATATTGTGCCGCCGTGGGCTTTTCTGAATTTCCCCGGTCTGTCGCTTACAGCGCCTGTAAAGGCACCTCTTGCATGTCCGAAAAGCTCGCTTTCAAGAAGAGAGTCTGATATGGCGGCGCAGTTGATGGCAACAAATGGCCTGTTTTTCCTGCTGCCGCACTCGTGGAGGGCAGCTGCCACCAGTTCCTTGCCTGTGCCGCTTTCCCCGCATATAAGGACAGTTGATGAAACATCGGCAAGGGCTTCTATCTGGTTGTAAAGCCTTTGCATGGCTTCAGAGTCCCCGACCATCCGGTGCAGACGGTCCCGATGTCCTGCTGATGCTTCCAGGGTATAAAGTTTTGTTTCATCGTGGATGATGGCTACTCCTCCATCTATCTGTCCGTCGGGGCCGATTATTGGAGCTGTCGTTATATTTACAACCCTCTGGGGCCCAGCATCACTCGGGCATTCAACCCGCTTTAGCTCCTGGGGCCTCCCTGTGCGGACGGTTTCTGCAAGGGCCTGCCCGCATGCCAGACTGCATCCCCTGTCTGTGCCGTCTGCAGGATATCCCCATTGAATTGCATGTCTGTTTGTCTGGAGTACAGAAAGCTTGCGGTCTACCATTACAAGGGCGTCCTGCATACTGTTGAATATGGCCTCAAGGTTTGCCCGGTATTTTTCCCTTTCCAGCATAAGTTTTCGTTTTTCGATGGTGTGCCTTGCAATGTCGGTTATCTGCTTTGTATCAAAAGGTTTGCATATATAGTCATTTGCTCCAAGGCGGGTGGCCTCGGATGCTGTTTCGATGTCAGGATAGCCTGTCATAATAACTACCTGACCTGTCTGGGACAGCTCCCTTATCCTCCTTAGCAGATCGAGGCCGTTTCTGCTTCTTCCCAGCATTATGTCAAAGAATATCAGATCGAACTCTTCCTTTTCGATAAGAGACTTGGCTGTGGAAAAATCAGTGGCAGTGACTATCCGGTATCCCTGGCCGGTCAGCATCATGGTTATCATGCGGCAGATGGCCTCTTCATCGTCAACAATCAGAATGGATGGCTGTTCCATCTCTTGATGCTCCTCTTCCGTTACAGTTGACCAGACTGCTTTGATAATATAAGGTTCAAAAGATTGTATCAGAATTTCGGGAGTTGTCATGCCTCGTCCATCATGGGACCAGTATTTTATTGATATTACACATCTGGTGGCTACACGTTCTACCTGCCTCAGACGTCAGGTGGGGGCGCTGCTGGTAAAGGACAGATTTATTCTCGCCTCCGGTTATAACGGCACCCCTTCCGGAATAACCCATTGCGAGGATGTTGGATGTCTGCGTGAAAGAATGAAGGTGCCATCAGGTGAGCGGCATGAGCTGTGCCGTGGACTTCATGCTGAACAGAATGCCATAATACAGGCTGCAAGGCATGGTGTTAATATTGACGGTTCAACCCTTTATTGTACTACAATGCCCTGCATCATCTGCACAAAGATGCTTATAAATGCAGGTATTCGCAGGTTTGTCTATGAGGAGGGATACGGGGATGAACTGGCAAGGGAGATGGTTTCGGAGACAGGTATAGAGATCTGCCAGTTTCTGCGGGTAACTGATGGAGGTTCTGATATATGAAGTGTCCTTTCTGCGCTAATCCTGACAGCAAGGTTGTTGATTCCAGGCCTGACAAGGGGGGGCTTGTAATACGCAGAAGGCGTGAGTGCGAGACCTGTCAGAAGAGATTCACCACCCATGAGCGGATCGAAGAGATGCAGCCCCTTATCTGTAAGAAGGATGGAAGGCGTGAGTCATTTGACAGAATGAAGGTTGTTTCAGGTATAAAGAAGGCCTGTGAGAAACGTCCGGTTTCAATGGAGCAGATTGAAAGGATGGCTGACCGTCTGGAGTTGAGGCTCCAGGAGTCCGGAGAACGTGAAATCCCCGCTTCACTTATCGGCGAGTGGATAATGAAGGAGCTTCATGATACGGATGAGGTTGCATATGTTCGTTTTGCCTCGGTATACCGTTCTTTCAAGGACATAAGTGAATTTATGGATGAGTTGCAGGAGTTGCTGAAGAAGTGATGATGTATTCTGAACGGGGGAACCGATGAACGCAATCGAAAAGAGGTTCATGCGGAAGGCCATAGCCCTTGCCAGGAAAGGCACAGGCAGGACAGCACCGAATCCTGTGGTGGGGGCTGTTGTTGTAAAAGAGGGGAAAATAGTTGGGGAGGGCTGGCACAGGAAGGCCGGAACAGCCCATGCCGAGGTTGTTGCCCTTGAAAAGGCCGGAGAATTGGCCAGTGGCGCTGATCTCTATGTTACACTTGAGCCATGCTGTCATCACGGAAAGACTCCACCCTGCGCTGACGCCATCATAAAGGCCGGTGTAAAAAGGGTTGTGGCAGGTATGACCGACCCGTATCACCTTGTTGCAGGCAAGGGGTTTGATTCCCTCAGATCCGCCGGTATAATTGTTGAGGCAGGATTTATGGAGGATGAATGCCGCGAGTTGAACCTGGGTTTCATCAAGTACGTTCAGACCGGCCTGCCGTATGTCATATATAAATCCGCCATGACCCTGGATGGAAACATTGCCACGGTAACGGGCCAGTCTAAATGGATTACCTGTGAGGAATCCAGGCGATATGTCCATAAAATGAGATCCGTTGCTGATGCCATAATGGTTGGAGTTGATACAATTCTGATGGATAACCCGCAGCTTACGGTTCGTCATATCAAGGGCAAAAATCCTGTCCGTGTGATTGTGGATACAAGGTTAAGGACTCCGGAGAGCGTTTCTGTGCTGTCTTCGGATAATTCAACAAGGACGATAATTGCAACCTGTGAAACAAACCCCAGGGTTCACAAGAGATACGAGTTGCAGGGGGCTACAATTATTGTGTGCGAAGAGTATGACGGAAGAGTCATGATGAAGGATCTGCTCGGCAAACTTGGCAGATACGGTGTCCAGACAGTTCTGCTTGAGGGGGGGAGCAGGCTCGCAGGAGATATGCTCGCAAATGGCCTTATTGATGAGTGTATTTTCTTTTACGCCCCCAAACTTGTAGGAAATGGTTTTGCTCCGTTTGCAATTACCGGGGTTGACAAGATGGATGAGGCATTCAGGATGAAGATTGTCAGCATCGGCATGATAGGTGACGATGCGATTGTGCGCGCCAGGCCGGAGTTGAAATGTTCACAGGGTTGATAGAGTGCGTTGGAACTCTTGTGGCTGTAAGGCGTGCAGGAGAATCTGCTGTCATAGAAATTTCAGCGCCACTTCCGGAATCTGAAATTTCAACAGGGGATTCCATATCGGTGAACGGAGCCTGCCTTACGGTAAAATCAGCTGCCGGCGGTGGGCGTTTCAGTTTTGACGCATCCCCTGAGACCATTGATAGAACTGCATTTGCAGGAATGCGGGCAGGGGCCAGACTTAATCTTGAAAGGGCGCTTAAGATGGGTAGCCGCCTGGATGGTCATATTGTGACTGGCCATGTTGATTCTGTTGGCCGCCTTGAAAAGAGTACGCAGTCCGGCAATTCTGTGTCGCTTACCTTCAGGCTGGATAATAAATCCTGCCGTCTGCTGGTTGAAAAGGGCTCTGTAGCTGTTGACGGCATCAGCCTTACTGTCAGCTCCGTAACAGATGACAGCTTTTCAGTTGTTATAATTCCACATACGATGTCAAAAACAACCCTTGGAGCTCTTTCAGTGGGTTCCACGGTAAATATTGAGACTGATATAATCGGAAAATATCTGGCCCGAATGACAGAGCCTTATAACAGGGCAGGGGGCCTTACTATGGAAAAGCTTCTCCAGAATGGCTTTGCGTAGAGGATGGTTAAGAAAAACGGAGATTAATCTTACTATGGGTGTATGCAAGATTGAAGAGGCAATAGAGGATATTCGCCAGGGAAAGATGGTTGTTCTGGTGGATGATGAAGACAGGGAAAATGAGGGGGATCTGACCATGGCGGCAGATAAGGTTACCCCTGAGGCAATAAATTTCATGGCAAGATACGGGCGCGGCCTGATATGCCTGACTTTGACTCCGGAAAAGTGCGATGAATTGGGACTGAGGCCGATGGTTCGGGATAATACATCTCCGTTTGAGACTGCATTTACCATTTCAATAGAGGCAAGGCATGGTGTTACAACCGGCATATCGGCTGCTGACCGTTCCCATACCATCCTTACAGCAGTGGCTCCAGGGGCCGTTTCTGCGGATCTGGTGAGTCCTGGCCATATATTTCCGCTGCGCGCCAGATCCGGTGGTGTACTTGTACGTACCGGTCAGACAGAAGGCTCGGTTGATCTGGCCCGGTTGTCAGGCCTTACCCCGGCCGGGGTAATCTGTGAAATAATGAATGACGACGGCACCATGTCCCGTATGCCGGAGCTTAAAAAGTTTGCTGTACAGCATGGTCTGAAGATATGCACTGTTGCTGATCTTGTAGCTTATCGTCTCAAGAATGAACATCTGGTCAGGACTGTTGCAGATGCAGAGCTTCCGTCCCGTTACGGCGGTGACTGGCGTGTGGTGGCCTTTGAAAATGATGTGGATAATCTGGATCATATCGCTCTTGTAAAGGGGGAAATTTCTGGCGATGGGCCTGTGCTGGTTCGTGTTCACTCGGAGTGCCTGACAGGGGATGTTATGGGATCCCTGCGGTGCGATTGCGGAGAGCAGCTCCATAAGGCAATGGAGGCCATAGACCGTGAAGGACGTGGCGTTATACTTTATATGCGCCAGGAAGGACGCGGGATCGGTCTTATAAACAAGCTGAAGGCATATCAACTGCAGGATCAGGGAATGGATACTGTTGAGGCTAACCAGCATTTGGGTTTCAAGGCAGATATGCGGGATTACGGGGTTGGAGCACAGATACTTCTGGCTCTGGGGATTCGCAAGATAAGGCTGCTTACAAATAATCCGCGCAAACTGGTCGGGCTTCAGGGATACGGCATAAAGATTCTGGAGCGGGTTCCGATTGAGGCAAACCCTACCTGTTCAAACCAGGGCTATCTTAAGACCAAGCGTGAAAAACTCGGTCATCTGCTGAAAAAAGTCTGATGAAAGTACTGCTTCATATATGTTGCGGGCCATGTGGGCTCTATCCTCTTTCTGTACTGCGTGGCGAGGGGATGGATGTAACCGCATTTTTTTTCAATCACAACATCCATCCTTATCAGGAATATGAAAGGCGTCGCGATGCGGCGAAGCTCATGGCGGAAAAAGAAGGAATCACCCTTGTTCTGAAAGATGAGTACCTTCTGGAAGAGTTTCTCTCAAATGTGGCTGTAGAGCCTTACAAACGGTGCGGGTACTGTTATGAATCACGCCTTTATGCTGTTGCCAAAGCCGCTAAAAATGCCGGTTTTGATGCTTTTACATCTTCTCTCTTTTACAGCCGTTATCAGAACCATGATCTGATGAAAATCAAGGCTCTTGAAGCATCCGGACGTAACGGGGTGGAGTTTTTATACAGGGATTTCCGACCGGGCTGGCGTGAGGGGATAAGGCTTTCAAAGGAGATGGGGCTTTATCGTCAGCAGTACTGTGGTTGTGTCTACAGTGAAAAGGAACGGTATCATAGAAGCTGAAAATTTATGATTATGTTTGCTGAAACAGAACGGCCCGTGTAAAGCACACGGGCCATTCTGTTTCAAACGTGTTTTGTCTGGTGATCAGGCGTGAATTGCATTCACGGGGCATGTATCAACACAGGCTCCGCAGTCAATGCAGGTGTCAGCGTCTATTACCCTTTTGCCACCTTGCTCGCTGATTGCGTTTACAGGGCAGGAATCTTCACAGGCAGCGCAGTTTGTGCAATCGTCAGTAATTGTGTGGGCCATGATGCCACCTCCTTTATAGAATTGTTGCCTTTAAATCCAAGGCTTCGTGTAATTAGCACAGGGCATCTGAAAAGTCCAGAAAATCCGTATACTGTTTTTTGGCTGTTCGATATTGAATTTAGTTGAATTTTTACAGGGTGCCATGATATATCAAATGCGGTTTTATTTTAGTGCTAAACTTATATTCTCGCTAATGTTTTTTTATTTATATTAATGCTCTAATCCAGTTTATCCGGGAGGAATTTTAGATGATCATCATGGCGCTTAATTGTGGTAGTTCTTCGGTCAAGTATCAGCTTTTTGACTGGGATAAAAAGGTCGTTATAGCCAAGGGCATGGTAGAGAGGGTTATTGTTGGCGATTCCTTTATTATGCATGAGGTGCCTGGAAGGGAACCCTACCGTTTTGAGGAAGACTGTCCTGACCACCGTGCCGCAATAGACCTTATCATAAGGGTTCTGACAGATTCTGAAAACGGGGTTCTCAAGACTGTTGCGGAGATATCCGCAGTTGGTCACAGGGTTGTGCATGGCGGTGAAAAATTTACATGTTCGGTAAAGATAGATGAGAAGGTTCTTGATGCCGTAAAAGAGGTGCAGCATCTGGCGCCTCTGCACAACCCACCCAACATAGAGGGTATTGAGGCTGCCCAGTACCTTATGCCAACAATTCCCCATGTCGCAATTTTTGATACGGCTTTTCACCAGACAATGCCTGAGTATGCTTTCTTGTATCCGGTGCCTTATGAGTGGTATGAGAACCATGGTGTACGTCGTTACGGTTTTCACGGCACCTCACATCTTTACGTATCCAAGAGGGCCTCGGTGCTTCTTGGAAAGCCTGCCTCAGAGTGCAATATTATAACCATGCACATAGGAAATGGCGTATCTCACTGCGCCATAAAAAACGGGGTTTCCGTTGACACAACAATGGGGCTTACGCCGCTTGAAGGTGCTGTTATGGGAACCCGGAGCGGTGATATTGACCCTGCGATACCTGCCTTCATAATGCAGATTGAAAACCTGTCTGCAAAGGAAATTGACAGCATACTAAATAAAAAGAGCGGTATTCTTGGAATAACCGGAAAATATACAGACCGTCGTGATGTTATAGAGCATGCAAATGCAGGAGACCATCGCTGTCAACTGGCCCTTGAAATTGAGGCATACCGGCTGAAAAAGTACATAGGCGCCTACATGGCGGCCATTGGCAGTCTTGATGCTGTTGTGTTCACAGCTGGTGTGGGGGAGATGGGGGCTGCTATCCGTGAAAAAGCGATAGAGGGGCTTGAGCCTCTGGGGATCTGTCTTGACCGTGAGCGCAACAAAGGGGCAATGACCCGTAAGCGTGAATCGCTCATTACAACTGATGATTCTCCGGTTAAGGTTTTTGTTATTCCAACAGATGAGGAACTTGTGTTTACAGAAGATGTTGTCGCAATTCTGGAGGGTACTTACACAGACCATATGAATTTTGAATATTCATTCGCAAAATCTGATTTTGTAAGGAAGTAGCATTTGAGGATGATATCCGCAGTAGCCCCGCCGATTCAGTCGGCGGGGCTATTTTTATCTCTGGTTATGGCTTCTTTGACCCTTTTGTTTTTGTTCCTTCCAATTCTTCTTTCAGTCCTTCCACCACAGCCCGAACCTCTGCCAGCATCTCTTTTGCCTGCGGAGACTTTTCATGTTTAAGGTAGAGGCTGTAATATTTCATTGCATCAGTCATCCGCTCCGTATCCATGCAGATTCCGCCAAGGGTGAGATATGACATGCAGAAATCAGGCTCAAGTTTTATTGCCATTTTGCACTGCTCTTCTGCTTCCTCATACTCTTCCAGATCGTAAAGCAACTCCCCCAGATTGTGGTAGGAAGAAGGGTCTGATGGTTCCAGTTCTATTGCCTTTCTGTAGGCATCTATTGCCCCGTCGTGGTCTTCCATGCCGTAAAGGCAGTCACCAAGGGCATTCCAGACAAAAAGGTTTTTGCTGTCTTTTTCAAGGGCCTTGCGAAAAGAGCATATCGCTTCATCAGTCTGACCGAGGGCGTTATGGACAAGGCCTATGCTTGCAAAGGTATCCGCATCATCCGGATCAAGCTCAAGTACCCTTGAATATGTTGTCATCGCTTCCTTAAGTTTGCCGGTTTCAAAGAGAAGGTCTCCCAGTGTGGTAAGGGCGTCGGGATCATCCGGTTTTATTTCAAGGCCCTTTCTGTAGGATGATGCAGCTCCTTCTGTATCTCCAGATTCTGCCAGGGCATCTCCCCGGTAAAAGAAAAGTTCCGGGTCATCGGTTCCTGGCTTTATCAGATCGTTTATTATTGCAAGAGCTTCCGATGCCTTTCCGTTGTCAAGAAGTCCCAGGGCTTTTGCAAGTTCCTTGTCCATAACCTCATCTGTCATTTTCTTAGTCCCCTTTTGTTTGTCTGAATGTATCTATCTTTACAGTAAAAATTTTGCAATCTGAAAACTTTGTTCTATAATCTTTTAAATAAAGCTTTAAGAAACCGGTGGTGCCCTCATGCATAGAGAACAGCAAGATTCCATAGGCTTAAGAACCCTTGAGGACATTAGCAGTATCATCCTCCATTCCCATGACCTTCATGAGACCCTTGACAATATTGTAAATATTGTGGCCAGGAGGATGGGAAGCGATCTCTGTTCCATATATCTGCTTGAAGATGATGGTGAAACCCTGGTTCTTAAGGCCAGTAAAGGGCTTGCAAAGAGTGTAGTGGGCAAAATTTCCATGAAAACATCCGAAGGGCTCTGTGGTCTTGTTGTAGAAAACCGTGGCGTTGTAAATACTGATAATGCCCCCGCACATCCGCGTTACAAGTATTTCAAGTCATCCAGGGAGGAAAAATACCAGTCCTTTCTTGGCCTTCCGCTGTTTGAGAGAAAAACCCCTATAGGGATTATTGTAGTTCAGAACAGGGAACCAAGAAGCTTTACTGAAGATGAAATAAGTGCGCTTCGTACAATAACATTTCAGATAAGCAGCATAGTTATGAACGCCAAACTTCTTGATTCCATTCATAACAAAGAGCAGGAGCGGGCCTATTACGAGCGAGAGCTTGCCAGGTTAAAGAAAGGCAGGGGCCTTGAAAATCCTGTTGATCCAGATGTTGCAGGCAGACCGGTTTCTATATCCGGCACACCTGTTTCCCCCGGTTTCTGCATTGGCAGGATTTACATACTGGATCGTTTCAGCGACAAGGTTATCAAGGTAGCAAAGGTCGGCAGCAGGGCGGAAGAGCGGAAACGGTTCGAGATGGCTCTGGAAAAGGTTACTATACAGACCATTTATATGGAAAAAAGGATGAGCGATCTGCTTTCTGAAGGTGATGCGGCAATCTTCCATACCCACCTGATGATTCTTGAAGACCGTGGTTTCGCAAACAAGGTTTTTGACCTTCTTGAACAGGGGGTTGGGGCCACAAGGGCTGTTCATGAGGCAGTACAGGGCTATGTAGAGGTTTTCTCTGCAATGGAAGATCCATATCTGCGTGAGCGTTCGGCAGATATGGAGGATATTGGCAGAAGAATTATTGATGTGCTTGAAGGGAACGACAATAACACCCTAAAGCTTAAGGAAAAACGGATAATAGTGGCTGAGGATATTTTCCCTTCTGATCTTGCTATGATGGATCACGACAAGATTCTGGGAGTTGTGACGGAGAAGGGTAACATATATTCTCACGCCGCCATAATGGCAAAATCAATGGGGATACCGGCTGTTGTCGGAGTATCGGGGTTGCTTCAGGCCAGTAATGTGAAGGACAGGGTGATAGTTGACGGCAATTCCGGACATATCTATCTTAACCCTGAAAAAAATATTTGCGAAGAATACCAAAGGCTTGAAAGGGATTATGCCTCGCGTCTCAAGGAGCTTGAGCCTTTAAGGGATCTGCCTGCCGTTACAACCGATGGAACCCGCATTCAGCTGCGCGCAAATATCGGGCTGTTGTCAGACATCAAGGTTGCAATTGCCAATGGCGCTGAGGGGGTGGGGCTTTACAGGACAGAGTTCCCATATATGGCCCGTACCAGTTTTCCAAACCGTAATGAACAGGCGGGGCTGTACCGCAGAATGCTGGAGGGCTTTCCGGACCAGCCTGTCAACATAAGAACACTGGACATAGGGGGTGACAAGGGCCTTCCATACTTCAACCACCCCCATGAAGACAATCCGTTTCTTGGCTGGCGTTCCATAAGGTTTTCACTGGATGAGCAGGCCATATTCCGTGAACAGCTTGCAGGTATAATGATGGCAGCCCCTTCCGGTAACCCTACAATAATGTTTCCCCTCATATCCTGTCTCGATGAAGTGAGAAAGATAAGGATTGTGCTGGATTCTGTTGCGGAAGAACTGAAAAATGCCGGATCTGAATTCAGGGGTGACCTGCCTATGGGGATAATGGTTGAGCTGCCCGCAGCGGTTCAGATTATAAACCTTCTGGCAAAGGAGGTGGACTATCTGAGTATAGGGACAAATGACCTCATTCAGTATACCCTTGCAGCAGACCGTAACAACCCGAAGGTAAAAGCTTATTACGAACAGTATCACCCGGCTGTTATGCACTCAATAAAGCGTGTTGTGGATGTTGGAACCAGAATGGGCAAGAAGGTTTCAATATGCGGTGAGATGGCGGCGGACCCTGTGAATGCCCTGCTGCTTGTCGGTATGGGAATTCGGGAATTCAGCATATCCGCCCCTGGCATTCCGGTTATCAAGAAAGTGCTTCGGGAGCATTCCCTCAGGCAGTGTCAGGCAATGGCAAAAAAAGTGCTTTCATTTGACAGCGGCTTTGACATCAAAAAATATATGGCAGCAAAGAAAAAGGAGCTGTTCGGTTAATCATAGCGCCATTTGAATGTAATGACCTTGCAGTTTGGCATGGCTTCCTTCAGCGTTACAAGTCCTTCTTCTGTAACCTTTGTACCGCTTAGTGTCAGCCATTTAAGCCATTTCATCGGAAACAGGTTTGGCAGACCTTCATCGCTTATGTCGGTGTGATATATATACAGTCTGTGGAGATTCGTAAGGCAGTTGAGATATTTTAACGAGTTGTTTGTAATGGCCGTGTTTGAAAGATAAAGTTCCTGAAGCCCTATAAGATTGCACATCCGGGCAAGTATGCTGTCATCAACATCGTAAAGGAACAGGGCCTGAAGATCATCACTGGAAAGTTCTGCAAGAAACTCTGCTCCCTGCGCTGTCTCTCCACGAAGGTCGAGCCTTAGGGCTTTCTCAAGTGGGATCTCCCTTGCGCCACGGGCATTGCTCAGGTACTGCCAGTCCCGGTAATCTACCGAATTTATCCCCCTTACATATAGAAGGCCGCAGCTGTATTCAGAAGGAAATTTTACAATCCTTGTTGCAATCTGTGCAGATTGTCTGTCTTCCGGACAATCGTTTTCGCCTCTTAGTATTGCGAGTCGTTTTCGTGCCTTTGCAAGGTCAAGGTCAACAGTGGCCGCCATCTCTGCAAGAAGGTCAATTCCGTCAGCAAGTGCGCTGTCGACCCTCTGCATGAAGATGTAAATATCCGATTCCCGAAGTTCTGCAATTCTGTCCTCAAGATCTCCGATATTCTGTCGGACATGGGCAATCTGGCGGATCACCCTGACAAGCTCGGTGCCTATGTCCATACCTCTGGCAATCTCCGGGCCAAGCTGCCATTCCCTGAGAATCTTGTGAAGGGTGGCACGGTCTCCTTCTTCGTATGCCAGGTTTGCAACAGACATAAGTTCCTGGCGACGGTAGCGCTCGTTATCATCTGCCGCAAGATCGGGGTGAATCATCTTTGCCAGTTCCCTGTAGAGGGCTTTAAGACTCTTCTCTTCCGTCATTCTTGTTGTGTCGGGATCATCGTCAAGCTGGCTGGTAGTTGCGCCTGTATGTGCGGATGATGCTGTTTCTGCGGAGTGATAGTATTTCTGGTGTTCTTCTCCCTCATCAGTGCCAAGCATACCGCTTATCTGCCACTCAAGCTGCTCAAGTTCGGTAATCCTTGACCCAAGTGTCTGCTCATATGTGCGCTCAAAGGTGCGGATATCAGACTTTAAGAGTGAGAGGTCCCGTTCCAGATGGCTCTGTCTCTCAAGCA
>CAZXTZ010000033.1:18476-19990 GCA_964643645.1 uncultured Geobacteraceae bacterium | reverse complement strand
CCGGCCTCATTGAAGCCTTTGTTAGTGTACTTCACTTACCACCCCCCAAATAGTTTTCCGGGGCGTTAACGCCCCGGCCTCATTGAAGCCTCTCTGTACCTAACCGCTCAATCAACTCGGACTGGGGTTTTCCGGGGCGTTAACGCCCCGGCCTCATTGAAGTATTATATCGTAAAAATCCTTTGTAAAAACTTTTTCTTGTTTTCCGGGGCGTTAACGCCCCGGCCTCATTGAAGTCTCTTGAGGCCAGTGCAGCCCTTATAGGGGTTGGTTGGTTTTCCGGGGCGTTAACGCCCCGGCCTCATTGAAGCAAGAACTTCTCCAGGATCAATTCCGCGCCGCCATCTGTTGTTTTCCGGGGCGTTAACGCCCCGGCCTATATGTCAGCGGACAGGAGCTGTAAGGCCAAGCTCTATCATCCGGGCGGGCAGTTCCGGTTTTACCGTAAGTGTCCGTTTACGGAAAGGACTCCAGAGCAGCTTGATTATATCCGAACCCTTCATATGCCTGCCAAAGCGCCTTAAAAGCCTGATCGTCTGAAATGGCCTGTAGAAAATCCTGCTTATAAACAGGTGTATATATCCTTTTTTCCTCATCAGGTTTACAAGCTCGCCGGGCAGTATTTCCGGATCAATATCAGAACACTTGAACCACTTTTTCCAGTCAAGTTCGTCGTCAATTATTCCCTTGGCCACATATTCCTTCCATAGTGGAGTGCCACGGTAGGCACACAGGCGATTAAATCCGAAGGTATCAAGTTTCAGACGGGCGGCAAATCTGAAACTCTCAAGTATGTCCTCTTCGCTCTCTCCTGGTGATCCGACAAGAAAAAAACCGTGGGTGGTTTCGATCCCATGGCGCTTGGCAGCTGCAACGGTATCCTCTACCTGCTTTAATGTCTGGTTTTTCTTCAGGCGATCAAGAACATGCTGGGTGCCTGCCTCAACTCCAAAGGCAAGAAAAGTACAATTCGATCTGGCCATTATGGGGAACTGGTCAGCGGCAACAGAATCAACCCGTCCCTCACACCCCCAGTTGAATTTAAATTTCCTGTCAATTATCCCCTGGCAGATATCAGCTATACGCTTGCGGTTAAGCAGAAACTGGTCATCAGTGAGGTAAATTGTCCTGTATCCTTCATCATTTAACTGCTGCATCTCCCCCAGTACATGCTCAGGAGAACGGCTGCGCCATTTCCGGTCAGCCAGGGAAGGAATATCGCAGTAAACACACTGATTCGGGCATCCACGGGATGTCTGCATGGTTGTAAAGCGTTCAAGGGATAAAACCGCAGGCACATCAAGGGGCATTGATTCTATGTAGTCAATGGGGAGGCTGTTCCGGTCCGGATATGGAAAGCGATCCAGATCCTTGATAATCGGACGGGGCGTATTTTCTATGATCTCAGTTCCTGAACGCCACACAAGCCCCTCAACCTTTTCCGGAGAAGCCATGTTTTCGAGAAAATCAGGGAAAAATTCCGGATTCCGGAAGAAACAGATTCGGTGATTTTA
>CAZXTZ010000033.1:0-18466 GCA_964643645.1 uncultured Geobacteraceae bacterium | reverse complement strand
CAGGGAAAAATTCCTCGCCCTCTCCCTTGCAGATAAAATCGGCATGGGGACAATCTGCGAGAATATTTTTTGCATTGATAGTTGCAAATACCCCGCCCATTATTATCGGTATTGACGGGGCTGTGCCTTTAAGTTTGCGGGCCATGCTGCATGTGGCCGGATATGATGTTGTGGAGAGGAAAGAGATTGCAATAACATCAGGTTTTTCATCAATTACAGCCTGGGCAATATGCTCTTCTTTCATCAGTGGGTGACATGTGTCAAACATTCTCACTTCATGGCCATGCTGACGCAGAACAGGCGCAAGGGTTTCTATCCCTATGGGGGGGAAGGCCATAATCTGCACCCTGTCCCTGCTGAATCTGGAGCCCACAAGTTCCTGCGGAAGAAGGCGGTAGAAGTCTTCATCACGAACATTAATCAAAAAAATCTTCATTGGTTTCCTTTGGTGAGGCTTGCTAATCAGGGGCGGGATGATGGGAAAATCTAAGGCCCCCGTATTTCAGGGGGCCGTGGTGTTGGTCTCACATGAAATATTCTTCTGTTCAACTATATACATGCAACAGGCAATCTTTAAAACCAAAAAGACTTTTAAATCACAGAAATGCGGGTTTGGCTTCCTATCTTGTTGAACACCGGAGCAATTATGATAAACTCTAGACCTTGTACAAATCATCAGGCACCCCCTGCATACCAGCTTGTTTCTGAAGGAGAAGCAACCATGCCCAGACGCACACGAATCGCAAATCTTCTGTCACGACCAGTATCCGGCGGAAGCCACACTGTATCAGGATGGGTAAGGTCACTCCGGGCATCCGGTGATGTTGCCTTCATAGCCCTGAACGACGGATCAAATCTCTCCGGCATCCAGCTTGTAATTGAACGTCACACGACAGACAATTTTGAAGAAATATGCCGTATCGGAACAGGATCTGCCCTTACAGCAACAGGAGAACTTTCAGACTCCCCGGCGGCCGGACAACAGTATGAGCTTAAAGTCACCGAACTTGCTATTGTTGGCAACGCCGGCACTGATTATCCGTTGCAGAAAAAACGCCACAGTTTCGAGTTTCTTCGCAGCATAGCCCACCTGCGCCCCCGCACCAACACATTCGGGGCGGTCTTCAGGCTGCGCTCCCGACTTGCCCAGGCTATCCATCAATTCTTTGCCGAGCGCAACTTCATGTATGTTCACACCCCGATAATTACTGCCAGCGACTGCGAAGGGGCGGGCGAACTGTTCCGCGTAACAACACTTCCTCCAAACGGAGCGCCCAGAAATGAAGGTGGCAGCATAGACTTCTGTCAGGATTTTTTCGGGCGGAAAACAGGCCTTACAGTAAGCGGCCAGCTGGAGGGAGAACTGTTTGCCCAGGCTTTCTGCGACATCTACACATTCGGCCCGACCTTCCGTGCTGAAAATTCCAACACTCCGCGCCATGCTGCCGAGTTCTGGATGATAGAGCCGGAGATGGCATTTGCCGACCTTGCTGACGATGCGACCCTGGCAGAAGAATTCATCAGGTATCTCTGCCGTTTTGTCCTGGAGAACTGCCCGGAAGAGATTGCATTTTTTGATCAACATATTGAAAAAGGGCTGATTGAAAAGATTGACGCTGTTGCAGTGGCCGATTTTGCAAGAATGGAATATACAGAGGCAATTAAACACCTTGAAAAAGCCGATGTTTCTTTCCAGTTTCCGGTTAAGTGGGGCCTTGACCTGCAGACCGAGCATGAACGGTATCTGACCGAAAAGGTTGTTGACGGGCCGGTTTTTATCCTGAACTACCCCAAGCAGATAAAAGCATTCTACATGCGACAGAATGATGACGGTCGTACAGTGGCAGCCATGGATCTATTGGTGCCAAAAGTAGGCGAAATAATCGGAGGCAGCCAGAGGGAGGAGAGGCTTGACCGTCTGGAGCAGAGGATGCTTGATATGGATATTCAGCAGGAGCCGCTCTGCTGGTATCTGGACACCAGACGATGGGGCAGCACCCCGCACGCAGGTTTCGGCCTGGGGTTTGAGCGGCTGATCATGTACCTCTCAGGAATGGAGAATATCAGGGATGTCATTCCGTTCCCACGGACACCGAGACATGCGGAGTTTTGATCGTATATATCTCCGACATGAAAAACCCGTCGTGTAATGAAGGAGCTTAACAAGAACATGTTTGACCTCTACCGTGAATGCCTGAAGGCACAATCATGACCCCTGCAGATACGATCCAGGAACTCCCTTTACTGCTGCAGATCTTAAAAGAACGTCCGGCTGGCGAGCTGTACATGCTTTCCTCCAAACAGATAGTTCTTGATGGCATAAAGCAGTGCGAACAACCGGTTATCCGCGATGTTTTCATAAAACCCGAGATCGGCCAAGTGATCATTAATATCAATAATTATCTGACCACCTTTACCTGCAATGATAAACGGCTGTTATTTTCCTGTTCATGTGAAAATGAATATAGGCGGGACAGATGTTCCCACATCATAACTGCCTGGGCCTGCCTGAAACGGCTGGTCACCCCAGGCAGCCTTACTGCTGTGCGCTTCAGCCAGGATAATCTCAACCAGGTTGCAAGATTGATCGGCCCCTCCCCGCCAGCCCTGCCTTCCTTCACCCTCAAATCGCTGAAAAAACAGACAACAGCCCTAAAATCAGCAGCACTGTCAGAACAAGCTTCCGAGCCTGCTGCCGGTTACAGGCTGATCATTTCAGCAGACCTGTACGGCAAACTTACCGGGCGGCTTTGCCGAGGGAACGAGCGACTGAGCATCTGGGGTTCACAGAAACTGTCTCCTGACATACGGGCCTTTCTGGTGCGGTATCCACGCTTTGATGACAGCACAGTATACCTTGACGATCTGCTCAAACGGGTCAGAGGGGTAAAGATAGTTTTCAGGGATGACAGGGGTTCAGAGCAATCTGTCACCTATCGGCCCGACCTGCCGCTAACCGCATCCATCCGCCTTGAATCGCAACAAGGGACAGTAAGGGTTTCAGCCGGGATGGATAACGGCAAACCACTTCCGGGACAGAGCATTACAGGAGAACACCTGCTGCTGGATATCGCGTGCAGTACCCTGCATCCGATACTCAACAGCGATATATGGAAAGTTGGGGATCATCTGGAAGAAGTATCAAAATGGGATCTCAAATTCCATGATCTGGATCCTGATGATTACAACCATAATTACGATTACTACGATGAAGAAGAAGATGATGATGATTATGATGATTTTATGGAACCGGACGATGACTCCTCATCCGGCTGGATGGGGAAAGGACTTGAGATTTCTGCCTCTGAATTCAACGCCTTAAGTGTCGTAGTGAGCCATAGCGATAAATCCTTTACAGAGCAGGGAATATTTTTCTTCCATGACGGCGTATTGCTTCAGCCAACGATTATGCAGCCCACATATCGTATCCTGGTTGATAATTTTCAATCCGATTCCCCTGTCCGCCTTACACCCCAAAAAACCTGCAAAAGCCTCAATCTTCCCTTTTCAGATCAGGCATTCGGATTTCTGGGCAACCGCTATCACCTTGCCACTGGCGGCATGCTGCGTAGAAAAAAGAGGTTCGCCATTCTGGTTGAGACAGCCTTTAACCTGGCCGTTCAAAAAGAGAGCAATGAACATGATGCACTGATCCGTAACGCAATGAAAAGCAGTGAATTTACGAAACATGAACTGCGCCAGAAGGCGATATCCTTCCTCAAGGAACTGGCCGGACTCTACCGTAGAAGGGGAATACTTATCCACGCCGATTCAGACGGCTGGTTCTGCCTGCCTGAAGACCTTCCTGCCCAGGCCGGCATTCTTCAGATCATGTCCAGCATTTACGGCACCGACCATTTTGAGTACGGAAGGCAGCCAGGCACCATTCTAATCCCGCGCAGCCAGTTTTTACAGAGCCTGACAAAACTCCTGGAGCAGCTTAAAGCATTAAATATCCCACTCTCCTTTGGCGAGACCACCCTTGAGACCACCAGCCTGCAGTTCTCACTTGATGCAACCAGCAGCAGTCTGGACTGGTTTGAACTTAAGCCGGAGATACGTATTAATGGGGATCTACTGACTGATCAGGAGATCCAGGAGCTTATGGGCAGCAACGGAATGATCAGCAAGGACGGCAGGTTTCTGCTGCTGGATGAACTGTCGTCCCAGATTATGGAGATGTTCAGCGGCGCTATCGCTTTAAGGAAGGGAAAAAAGGACAAGGGAGAACCGGTACAGGTACCACGCCTGCAGATCCTTGACTGGCTACAGTTACGCAAGCATGGTGTAGAGGTCAAGCTTTCCCGGCAGGATGCCGAAGCCCTTGAGAGCCTGCTTAATTTTGATCAGATGCCCAAACCATCGCTCCCGAAAAAACTGATAGCTGATCTGCGTCATTATCAGCTGGATGCATGGCACTGGCTCTCCTTCCTGTACCGGCACCGTTTTGGCGCATGTCTGGCCGATGACATGGGACTGGGAAAAACCCTTCAGGGGATCAGTCTGATGGCTGGAATCTTATCAGGTAACATCCCGTCGGCAGCTCCGCCCGGTTCCCCCCATCTGGTAGTGGCTCCCCCTTCCCTGCTCTTTAACTGGGAGGCAGAGATAAGCCGCTTTCTGCCAGATGCCAGGGTGCTTCTCTACGCCGGAACCGGCCGCAGTGCGAACCAATTCACAAGCCATGACATAATCATTACCAGCTACGGCATTGTACAGCGGGAACATGAAAAGTTGGAAAAACGCCGCTTTGACGTAATCATCTTCGATGAAACACAGGTTGTAAAGAACCTGCAGGCAGCCACCACAAACGCTGTACGCAAACTGAAAGGCTCATTTGTACTGGCCTTGACCGGTACTCCGGTGGAAAACCACCTGGGGGAATATTACGCAATTATGGATCTGTGTCTGCCGGGCCTTTTGGGAAGTTACGACGAATTCAACAAGGCTGTCAGCAAGCAGGGCACAACGGCTATCCAGCGGCTTGTCAACAGAACAAAACCTTTCCTGTTACGCCGCACCAAGCAGATGATAGCAAGCGAACTGCCCCCCAAGATCGAGACAGATATACATCTTGAACTTTCTCCAAAGCAGAAAGCCCTTTACCAGCGGACGGTTGAAGAGGTAAAGGGACAGGTGCAGGATGCCTACCAGAACCACGCAACGGCACAGGCCAGAATAATCGCGCTTACCGCAATCCTGAGGCTGCGCCAGATCTGCCTGTCGCCGGTACTGGCTGCTGCATCGGCATCCGACAGTTCACCAAAACTGGAGTTTCTCGCCGAACAACTGCTGGAACTTAAGGATGAGGGACACAGTGTCCTGGTCTTTTCGCAGTTTACCGGTTATCTGGATATAATTGAAAAGGGGTTGAAACAGCAGGGACTGGCCTGGCTGCGGCTGGACGGTTCCACCCCGGTGCCGAAGCGCAAGAAGCTGGTGCAAACTTTCCAGAACTCAACCGATCCTCTGGTATTTCTGATAAGCCTCAAGGCCGGGGGCAAGGGATTAAACCTGACCCGTGCCACCTACGTCTACCATATGGATCCCTGGTGGAACCCGGCGGTGGAAAACCAGGCTTCTGATCGCGCCCACAGGATAGGCCAGACAGAGCAGGTAACCATCACCCGCCTGATAATGCGGCACACGATTGAAGAGAAGATGATGGAACTGAAGGCAAGAAAGCTGGAACTGTACAAGGCGCTGCTTGAGGATGGCACCAGCAGTGGCGGATCAAGCCTCACACGGGAGGATTTTGAGTTTCTGCTGGGATAAACACACCATAAATCCACTGTAAGCTGTATTTACACATTTACACATAAAGGCTTAGAGGAAACCATGTTTATATTCTGCTCCGAAATACATCTATCCCTGCCCGCCTTCTCGCTCAAGGAAAAACGTGGAATTATCAAAAGCATCCTGGGCCGGGCCCGCAACCGCTTCAATATATCCTGTGCCGAGGTTGACCGGCAGGATAATTGCCAGGTTGCGGTGCTGGGTTTTGTAACCGTAAGCCCGGATAAAACTATAGCGAGGAATACTCTGGAACGCCTTGAAGACTGGATCTACGAGGGCTGGCCGGATGTTGAAATCACAGGAAGCAATATTACAGAATTGTAGCAGAATGCTACGCTTAAGCAGAATAATTGACAGTTGCCTCAACTGACAGGTATAATTTCGGCTTACGATTATGGACAGACACTTTATCACATACCCATCTTTACGCAGGATACTCACCCCATCCAATGCCTGACCCTCAGGTGCATATCACTGAACAGTCTGCAAAGACCTACAGCTACATCCGCAAATTCGGTACAAATCTGCTGGATTCACTTGTGCGAAAGTTCTCAAATCCTGAAACAGCAAGACGCAACCGCTCCATATTACTTATATGCACCGCGCTGCTGCTGACACTTATTCTGCTGCCAAGCCAGCAGAACAAGATTCCAGTATACAAACGGGGAGAGATAGCTGCGGCGGATGTAAGGGCAAGCCACGATTATCTTCTTGAAGACAAGGGACTTACCAGACAGCTGAAAGAAACAGCCAGAGACGAATCAGCCATTGTATATACACTGACAGAACGTGTTTCAGCGGACCTGATATCAATTTTCACAAAGGCGCTTTCCACCATCCAGGAAAGCAAGGTATCAAGTCAGTCCCCGAACCCTCCCGACCTTAAATCCAATGTCGGGCAGATACTTGACGCAAAATTGACAGATGCCGAACTGCGGGCTTTGAGCCGGATAAAAAACGATAAAGCTTTTCTGTCCGACCTTGAAAGCCGTCTTAACACCATTTACAGAAACAAGGTGGTTCTCGACGCCAAGGTATTTACATCCGACACCCAGAGGGGTATTGAGCTTCAGAACACCTCCGGAGCCCCAACCGGAACTGCAGATCCCCGTACCCAGTTCATAGATATATCTGAGGCAAGAAAAAGGCTTCAGCAAGGCAAATTGTCTGGCGTTCCAGAGACCTCAGACAGTCAGATTCTTCTTGAGCTGGCATCAAAAGCCCTGAAGCCCAATCTGTTTTTTGACCGTGAAGCAACAGAGACCAGAAAAAAAGCTGTTGTAGATGCAGTAAGACCGGTTCTTTACAAAATCCAGAAGGGCGAGATGATTGTAAGATCGGGGGATCGCGTTACCCGTGAGCAGGCCCAGAAGCTTGCAATGATGCATCAGTCAAATGATGAAAAGACCGGACTTTCCACAACACTGGGAATTTTCGGGCTTGTGTTGCTGCTTTTCTATTTCCCATACCGCTTTGCCTGCAGGAATATCCGTAAATTCAACCCTTCAAACCGCGATGTTCTGGCAATGGCAATACTTATTGCCGGAAATTTTTCACTTTTCAAGCTGGCGCTCCTTCTCTCTTCAGGTCTTGGCACCGTATTCCCTAACCTTTCCAGTAATTCATATTATTATCTGTTCCCGTTTGCAGCAGGGGCCATGATGGTCAGAATCCTGCTTAATTCCGAAGTGGCCCTGGTCTACTGTGCGATGATGGCCCCCCTGCTTGGAATACTTTTCAACAGCAATATGTTTGTTATGGTGTACGCACTGTTAGGCAGCATAGTGGGCGCCCACGGAGTTCGCCATTGTCAGGACAGAAGTGTCATATACACAGCCGGCATGAAGGTTATGACGGTAAACATTGCAATGGCAATCTGTTTCCAGACTCTCGACAACAATCTTTTCTCCATCCAGACCCTTCATGTTGTGGCCTTCGCTGCAATTGGCGCACTTATCTCTTCAATGCTTGTTTCTGCTTTTACTCCGCTTTTTGAGACCCTCTTCCACTACACTACCAACATAAAGCTCCTTGAACTTGCAAATCTTAATTCACCACTCCTCCATGACCTTATGTTAAAGGCGCCAGGCACCTATCATCACAGCGTTATTGTTGGCAACCTTGCAGAAGCTGCAGCAGAAGCCATAGGGGCCAACCCTCTTCTGGCAAGGGTTTCAGCCTATTACCACGATATAGGCAAGGCTGCAAAACCACTCTACTTTATTGAAAACATGCATGGCGGGGAGAATCGTCACGACAAACTTTCCCCGAATATGAGCGCACTGATTCTGATTTCACATGTAAAGGAAGGTGAGGCGCTGGCAAAGGAGAGGCATCTCGGGCAGCCCATAATAGATGTAATAAGGCAGCATCACGGCACAGCCCTTATTAAATTCTTTTACGAAAAAGCAAAAACACAGGCTGGAGCTTCCGGGCAGAATGTTGAAGAGCAGGAGTTCAGGTACCCGGGCCCCAAACCCCAGACAAGGGAGGCCGGTCTTGTAATGCTTGCAGATGCTGTTGAAGCTGCTTCAAGAACCCTTGTAAACCCCACACCAGACAGAATACAGGGAATGGTGCAGAAACTTATTAACAGGATATTTTCCGATGGGCAGCTTGATGAATGTGAACTGACGCTTAAAAACCTCCATGAGATAGCGAGAAGCTTCAACCGGATTCTCTGCGCAATATTTCACCACAGGATAGAGTACCCTGAGCCTGTACACAAAGGAACCAATGGAGGTAAAAAGCAAAATGCAGATTCAGACAAGGAACACCCAGAAAAGGCATCGGGTTCCCGTACGCCAGATCAGAAAGGCAGCGGAGAAGATCTTAAACGCCTTGGGATGTCCTGATGACACTGAACTTTCCATTACCATTGCCGGAGACAGGTCAATACAACGGCTTAACCGTGAATGGCTTGGCAAAGACCGCCCCACAAATGTAATATCCTTCTCGATGCAGGAGGGTGAACATGGCCATCTGGCAGGCAATATGCTCGGAGATGTAGTTATTTCTGCTGATACAGCTGCAAGGGAAGCTCTTGAGTGCGGCATTGCCACCTGGGAGAGGCTGCTGTTTCTGCTTCTGCACGGAATACTCCACCTCTGCGGTTACGATCATGAAAGAAGCGGCGAAACTGAGGCAAAAAAAATGTCACGAAAGGAAAAGGAGCTGTATTCCCTTCTAGAAAAAGCGGGAATTACAAGGCTTCCTGAACAGGAAGGAAACAGTGGAAGGCGACAGTAGCGGAAATACCAGAAAATCAACCGGAATTTTTGGAATGGTGAGCCGTCTTGTGGGTGGACGACACAAGGTGACTGAAGAAGAGATTCAGGATCTTATTCAGGCAGGGGAGGTTGAAGGGGTCGTAAACGAGGACGAGCGGGAGATGATTCGCGCAATATTTGCCCTCGATTCGACCGTTGTGCGGGAGATAATGGTGCCAAGAACCGAAATGGCATCCATATCAGCAGACTCGGACGTACATGAAACACTTGACGCAATAATATCGTGCGGCCACTCCAGGATTCCTGTCTATGAAACAACTATTGACAACATAGTCGGCCTTTTATACGCCAAGGACTTGCTCAGATACTGGGGCAAAAATGTTGACGAAATAAAAATCAGGGATATTCTGCGCCCCCCCTACTTCGTACCGGAGACCAAAAATCTTGGAGAACTGCTTCAGGAGTTCAAAAAGAAAAGAACTCATCTTGCCATTGTAATTGATGAATATGGCGGGACATCCGGAATTGTAACGATTGAAGACCTGCTTGAACAGATAGTCGGAGACATACAGGATGAGTATGACATGGAGGAAACCCTTTTCAGTATTAATCCCGATGGTTCCCTTTCTGCGGACGGCAGACTTCCCATTGAGGAGCTTGAGGAACAGTTGGAAATAGAGATTGAGCGGGATAAATTTGACACTGTGGGTGGCCTCGTTTTCCATCTTGCCGGCACAATACCGGCAACAGGTGACGTTATCGAGGGAAACGGGATAAGAATAACTATTATGGATGCCGACCAGAGGCGCCTTAAAAGGGTGCTTGTTGAAAAAGCCCAGTCTACCCAGGAGTCCCAGTCACTGTGACAAGTTACTATCCAGCGGTCTTTTCAGACAACCGTTCATACATACGCTCAATCCTTATGCCGGCCCTTTCCGGTGTTATGACAGCACTGTCTTTCCCGTTGCCGGCCCTCTCCGCATTTGCCTGGATATCCCTTGTCCCCCTGCTTTACTCCATTGAAGGCGAGTCACCGGGCAATGCCTTTAAATCAGGAATGCTGGCAGGTTTTACCGGATATGCGGCCCTTTTGTACTGGCTTGTAATTGTAATGACAGATTATGGCCATCTGCCTATGTATGCCAGCATCCCTCTATGGCTTTTTCTGGCTGCATTTCTTTCGCTTTTTACAGGTATTTCAACATCCCTGACATCATTTGCAGAAAGGTATGGCATAAAGTCGGCCTTCATGCTGCCTGTTGCCTTTGTTGCCACAGACTACATCAGAAGCCATATACTGACAGGTTTCCCCTGGACAATGCCGGGACACTCCCAGTACCGGATACTGCCGGTAATCCAGATAGCTGATATTACCGGCGTATTTGGAATAACGGCCATCATTGTCCTTGCGAACGTGGTTTTTCACAGGATAATCCGGGCACTTTCCGGAGCGACTGTTCCATACCCTGCAAAGAGCGCTGTTATTCTGGTGGCTTCCCTGGCAGTTACATTCTGGTACGGATTCCATAAGCTGAATACAAAACCCCCTCTGGAAAAGCCTGTAAAGGTGGCCCTTATCCAGGGAAATATAGATCAGGGGGTCAAATGGTCGCCGGAATACCAGCAGACAACCATTGATATTTATACAAAACTTTCCAGAGAGGCAGCATTACGCGAAAGGCCTGATCTTATAGTCTGGCCCGAAAGTGCTGCGCCATTCTACTTCCAGGACGGAGGAGCTGCCGCTGATCAGATCACAAGCCTTGCCAGATCACTTGACAGCCGACTTCTGTTCGGAAGCCCTGCCGCCGAAATCCGCAACGGCCAGGTGACGCATTTAAACAGCGCATTTCTGCTTGACAGGGACGGCAGCACGGTTGGACGATCGGACAAGGTCCATCTGGTACCCTTTGGAGAATATGTACCGATGGCCAGATTTCTACCGTTTGTAAACAAGCTTGTACAGGGGATAGGCGACTTTGCGCCGGGCAGGGATATAAAGCCCCTTATGGCTGGCAACACCCCGCTTGGAGTTTTGATCTGCTACGAAGTTATTTTTCCTGAAGTGGCAAGGGCCCATGTAAACTCCGGAAGCCGCCTGCTTGTAAACATAACAAATGATGCATGGTTCGGAAAGTCGTCGGCTCCTTACCAGCACCTTTCCATGGCAGCATTCAGATCTGTGGAGACCCGCACGCCACTGGTAAGGGCTGCCAACACAGGAATCACTTCCATAATAGACCATAACGGACACATAAGGGGTGTTACATCCATATTCAGGGAGGCGGTAATGACAGGAGTAGCAACACCAGCCCAGTCCAAATCCTTCTACCTCAGATATGGCGACATTTTCGCGCAGTTATGTCTTCTTGTATTCCTGTCAGTCCCTCTGTTTTTAATCACAAGAAGACAAAAGTCCAATCAAGGCCTTGAAGAAACCAAATAATAGTGTAAAGTTCCCCCACTGGCAGCTCCCTTAAACAATAATACAAAATCCATGCAAGGTTCAACCTGATGAAATTTGTCAGCATTAGAAACAGACTGGCTCTGTCCATCAGCCTATTTACCGCCGGGTTGCTACTTTTAATTGCCTTTGGCACATACAGATACTTCCTGCAGACAGCACAGCAAATGGTTTTCGCCAACGGTTTTTCCCTTGTGACCGGAATAGCTAGCAGCCTTGACAACAAGATCCTCGAAGCTCAAAAAACCTTGCTGAATGTCGCAAATCATGCCCCGTCGGACGTTTTTGAAAACAGTACAACTGCTAAAAACTGGATTGAGAACCGCCCCGGTACACAGGCAATCTTTAACCACAGCCTTATACTTCTGGACAATTCGGGCAAACTAGTGGCAGCAATTCCGGCAGGACTTTATAATCAGGAAAAGACTACTTCCCTACGGGCCTATTTCAAAGAAACCTTTAAAACCGGCGTACCACAGATTTCAACCCCATTTAACTGCGGAACCCATAATCATCCCGTAATTATGATGACAGCACCGGTAAAATCAAAAAATGGAGTCATTAACGGGGTGCTTTTCGGTACAATCAATCTGCTTGATAAAGATGCCATTTTCTCTTCCGTAATGGAAACAAAGGTAGGTTCAAAAGGTTATCTTTACCTGTTTGCACCTGACAGAACCATGATTATGCATCCCGACACATCCCGCATCCTCCAGAAAGATGTGAAACCGGGTGCAAACAAGCTTTTTGACATGGCCATAAACGGTTTTGAAGGCTCGGGTGAGACTATCAATTCAAAGGGCTATGGCTTCCTTGCCTCCTTCAAGACCCTTAAGACAACAGGCTGGATACTGGCAGCAAACTACCCGCTGGATGAAGCCTACAAGCCCATAACCAACTTCAGGAATTACTTCCTCTCTGGCATAGTATTCGTACTAATGGGATCCATACTGCTGGCCTGGAGGCTTGGAGTAAAAATAACCGGGCCTCTTGAGGTCTTTACAGAAAAAATACGCTCTATTTCAGGAAAGGAAGGAAACCGTCAGCTGCGTATAGATCACCAATATACAGATGAACTTGGTCTGCTTGCCGATTCATTCAACTCACTTCTTGATGAAGTAGAGAAACGCGAAGATCAGATGCTTGAAAGTCAGATGAGACTCTGCCTGCTTCTGCAGATCATTCCAAGCGCAACATTTACTGTTGATCTCGACAAGAGAATCACAAGCTGGAACGATGCTATGGTAAGGGTTACCGGGTACAGCCCTGAAGAAGCCATAGGCAAGGAATGTTACTTCTTTGCGATTGAACCATGTGCAACACACTGCGGTCTGTATTCTGCTGATGTGCCTAAACCGGTTATACAGAAAGAATGCAGTATTCTGCATAAAGATGGCAGCCGCCGCATAATCAGTAAAAATGTTGAAGTAATGAAGGATCTGGAAGGAAATGTAATCGGTGGGATTGAAAGCTTTGAGGACATAACGGAACGGAAAGCATCGGAACTGAAACTTCTTGAGTTTTCATCAACCATGGAACAGAAAAACGCAGAACTGGCAGCTGCGCTTATTGCGGCCCAGGAAGCCACGGTGGCAAAGAGCCAGTTTTTGGCAACAATGAGCCATGAGATACGGACTCCAATGAACGGTGTTATCGGCATGACAGGTCTGCTGCTTGACACTGAACTCAATAGCGAACAACGCCAGTTCGCAGATATAATCCGCAAAAGTGGTGAAAATCTTATGGATATCATCAATGAGATCCTTGATTTTTCAAAGATTGAAGCCGGGAAACTCACACTTGAAGAGATGCCTTTTGATCTGCGCACTACTCTTGAAGACACAACAGAGATGCTTGTTTCAAGGACGTCGGAGAAAGGGATTGAACTGACCTGCCTTGTTGACTCTGCAGTGCCAATCGAAATTACAGGCGATCCTGGCCGTCTGAGACAGATACTTCTCAACCTTGCAGGTAATTCAATTAAATTCACATCAAAGGGCGAGATATCAATAAGGGCTGAACTTGTCTCAAAAAATGGGGAAAGCGCGCTTGTAAAATTTTCTGTCAGAGACACCGGAATCGGAATACCTGCAAACCGGGTTAACGCCATATTCGAACCTTTCACACAGGTTGATGGCTCAACCACACGCAAGTACGGCGGCACCGGTCTGGGCCTTGCCATCTGCAAAGAGCTTGTCAAAATGATGGGGGGAGAAATCGGTGTTGAAAGCCAGGAGGGGAAGGGGTCGACGTTCTGGTTCACGATCTGCTTCAAGTTGTCTGGCCAGTCCTCAGTCCAGATTCCTTCTTTTGCACCAATTTCAGGAATTAACATAATTGTGGTTGATGACAATGACACAAATCGTCAGCTTATCATCACACTTCTCTCCGGCTGGGGATGCCAGTATGCAACAGCCCCGGACGGAGAGACTGCGTTTGCCATGCTTAAGGAGGCCAAATCGGAGGGTCATCCGTTCAGGATTGCCCTGTTGGACCATCAGATGCCAGGCATGGATGGGATGACTCTGGCAGCCCTTGTAAAAAAAGATCCTGAAATTTCCGATACATTACTTGTCATGCTGACATCTCTTGGCAGCCGTGGGGATGCCGCAGCCCTCAAGCAGTCCGGTTTCAGCGCATATCTAACAAAACCGATACGGCAGCAGCAGCTCCATGACTGCCTCTCACTTATAATCGGAAGCGAAAATGCATCGGAACCCGGATGGCAAGGCCCTGAAACACTAATTACCCGACACTCTTTGAAAGAAGCGAAAAAGCGCTCAGCAAGAATATTGCTGGCTGAGGACAACATAGTAAATCAGGCGGTTGCAATATCGATGCTAAACAAGCTGGGTTACAAGACCGATGTGGTTGCAAACGGCCTTGAGGCCCTGGAGGCCCTGACCCGCATACCATACGATCTGGTACTTATGGACTGCCAGATGCCGGAAATGGACGGTTTCGAGGCCACTGCCGCCATCAGGGACGCTTCTTCCACTGTAATAAACCACGGAGTGCCGATAGTTGCAATGACTGCAAATGCAATGAAGGGTGATCGTGACAGATGTCTTGAATCCGGAATGGATGACTATCTGACAAAACCTGTAAAAAAGGAAAATCTTGCTATGGTTCTGGATAAATGGCTGAGTACGCTAGTAAAACCGATAACAACTGATGAAAACGACAGAACAGGCGACATATCAGTCGGCACAACAGATGAAACCCTGGTATTCAATGAAGCTGAAATGCTGGAACGATGCGATAATATCCCTGAACTTGTCACCGAAATACTAGCCCTTGCAATGGCTGATCTTCCACGGAGAGTTGATCAACTGAAACAGGCGGTTAAAGAGGAAGACAGAAAAGCGATTCGTGATGCTGCCCACACTCTTAAAGGTATGGCTGCAAACCTTAGCGCACCGCCGTTACTAAATGCCGCAACGGAAATGCAGAACTCGGCAGAAAGCGCACAGTTTTCAACAATTTTAGTTCTTCTTGAAACGATTTCGGTTGAAACACAAAGATTTCTGAAACTTGTTGAAAATCGTATCCATCAATGAGACACATAAACACCTTGACTGAAAACCACTGATCAGACGATATTATACGGCAATATTACAGCAGTTCAGGAGTTCAAATGTACCGCGAAGAAACAGCCACTATTGAAGAACTGGCAGAACGCATCAACTCCCTCCGGAGGTCTCTTTGACCTTGAAAACAAGCGGGAGGAGCTACAGGAACTTGACTCGAGAATTGCCGCCCCCGGATTCTGGGACGATCCATCAGGCTCCCAGGAAATTCTGAAAAAAAGAACAACTCTTGAAAAGCTTATTCAATCATGGGATTCCCTTAACCGCCAGCTCGAAGATATCCGTGTGATGATAGAGCTTGGAATTGAGGCACAGGACGAAGAAACCCTGACAGAAGTCCACGAAATGAACGGACGCCTCAGAAATGCTGTTGACGCTGCCGAGTTCCAGCGCATGCTCTCAGGTTCCCATGACAAAAACGGTTGCTTCGTTTCTGTAAACCCGGGAGCTGGCGGTACTGAATCCCAGGACTGGGCGGAAATGCTGCTCAGGATGCTTCTTCGCTACTGCGAAAAAAAGGGATGGAAAGCGGTTATCACCGATTATCAGGATGGTGACGAGGCAGGACTTAAATCAGCCACCTTCAGCGTAACCGGAGAGTACGCCTACGGCCATCTGAAAGCCGAGGCCGGGGTACATCGTCTTGTCCGCCTCTCCCCCTTTGACAGCAATAACCGCCGCCATACATCATTTGCATCGGTATTTGTCTTCCCGGAGATTGAGGAGGAGGACATTGACATAAAAATATCAGATTCAGACTTAAGGGTTGACACATACCGTTCCAGCGGCTCCGGAGGGCAGCATGTCAACACCACCGACTCGGCTGTGCGGATAACCCACATCCCCACCAACATCGTGGTGGCCTGCCAGTCCGAGAGAAGTCAGATTCTTAACCGCGCCACGGCAATGAAAGTACTGCGGGCGAAACTTTATGAAAAAGAGATGGAAGAACGCAGTGTCAGGGCATCCGAGATAGCGGGAGAAAAAAAGGAGATCGGCTGGGGCAGCCAGATCCGCTCATATGTGCTCCATCCATATAAGATGGTAAAGGACTTAAGAACGGGTATTGAATCCGGCAACCCCGATTCAGTGCTTGATGGCGCACTGGACGACTTTGTTATCCCATTCCTCATGGGTGTCCGCCGTGATGTAAAGGACGAGGACTAAAATCATGAAACAGCTCAAAAGAACTATTATATCAGCAACTCTCATCATTTTATCTGCCGCCACACCTGGATGTGCAGCACCGAAAATATCTGTAAACCATTCAACCTCGCCCCAGAAAAGCGGCAGCTCAGTAAAAATGGCAAAGGGCTTGAGCAGGATAGGCTACGCAATTCAGATGGGAGCTTTTTCAGATGTAAAAAATGCAGAACGTTTCACTGTAAGGCTTCAGATAAAGGGAATTGAGGCATTTTATTTTAAAAAGGATAACGGGATATACGCTGTGCGTTTCGGTGATTTCCCCACAAAGGAAAAAGCCAGGACAGCGGCCCAGAAGCTGGTATCGGAGGGGCTTATTGACGGCTTCTATATAGCTCCCCCAAACGAGATAGTATTCACCACTTCAAAGGATCCCGTGATAAAGAAAAACACCCCTGAACTCAGACAGCCACCACCTCCCCGGCAGACACGTACCGATGAGCTGGGATTGCCGGTTGAAGATCCTCCCCCCATAAACAAACCACCCCAGAAAAGCGGAGATCGTGACATGGGTTATATTGCAGCAAGAACCGCAGAACGGTTTGTCGGCATACCGTACCAGTGGGGCGGAGACACGGTTGTTGACGGAATGGACTGCAGCGGCTTTGTCCGTGCCGTATACAACCTGTGCGGGATAAACATACCAAGAACCTCCCGTGACCAGTACAAAACAGGTAATCCGGTTGCAAAATCCACCCTGAAGGATGGAGATCTTGTGTTTTTCGGGGCCTCGGCATCAAATATAAATCATGTTGGCATTTATGTAGGCGACGGAAAGTTTGTGCATGCCCCCAAGCGTGGAGAAGATATCAAGACTGCATCAGTTGATGAATCATATTTCGAGCGGCGCTTTGTAGGCGCCAGACGCTATTTCCAGTAGCAGGAGTTAATCATGGCTGTCATACGTCCCTTTCAGGCCCTGCGCCCACCGGTCCACATCGCTCACAATGTTGCCTCCCTCCCGTACGATGTTATGGATGTGGAGGAAGCCCGCCGGATGGCTGGGCCCAATGCCGATTCTTTCCTTCATGTATCGCGTCCGGAGATTGACCTTCCTGCCTCGGTTGACCCCCACGCCGACGAAGTACACCAGCAGGGCTGTAAAAATCTCAAGGATTTCATCGCACGCAGGGTACTGATTCAGGACACCGGCCCATGCTACTACATATACCGCCAGAGAATGGGTTCCATAGTCCAGACAGGCCTGGTCGCATGCGCCGCTGTTGATGACTATCAGTCCGGGGTTATAAAAAAGCATGAACAGACAAGGGCAGACAAGGAAGAGGACAGGGTCAGGCATATATCAACCCTTGATGCCAATGATGAGCCTGTTTTCTACATTTTCAGAAATAATGCCGAAGTAGAGGAAATGCTTGCAGGTGTAGTATACGAACGCCCCGATTACGACTTCACCACTTCAGACGGTGTTTCACATTCCCTCTGGGTTGTTGGACATCAAGAGTTTATTGATCAGATAACAGAACTGTTTGCAGCCATACCAAGGCTTTATGTTGCTGACGGGCACCACAGGAGCGCAGCAGCGGCAAGAGTGCGGGACATTCGCAAGACAGCCAGCCAGTCCCATACAGGGGATGAGGAGTACAACTTTTTCCTGACTGTCATCTTCCCTGAAAGCCAGCTGAATATCATGCCATACAACCGGGTAGTAAAAGACCTGAATGGAATGGAGCCAGCCGGTTTACTGACGGCGCTTACAAGCTCATTTGAGGTAACGGACTCTGCCACCCCTGTAAATCCAGACTCACGACACAGCTTCGGGATGTACACCTCCGGCAAATGGTACACTCTGAAGGCCAAACCAGGAATTGCAGATGAAGGGAACACCGTTGAGAAGCTGGATGTTTCAATTCTCCAGAACCACCTGTTGCGCCCTCTGCTCGGGATTGACAACCCCCGAACAGACACAAGAATAAGCTTTGTAGGTGGTATACGTGGCCTTGACGAGCTGGTGCGACTGGTTGACAACGGAGAATATGCCGTAGCATTTTCAATGCATCCGACAAGCATAAATGAGCTTATGGATCTTGCGGATGCGGATCAGATAATGCCGCCTAAATCAACATGGTTTGAACCTAAGCTCAGAAGCGGTCTCTTTGTTCACCTCCTGAGTTGACCATGGGATACTGGCTCTTTAAATCCGAACCGACCTGTTTTTCTTTTCA
>CAZXTZ010000032.1:0-20008 GCA_964643645.1 uncultured Geobacteraceae bacterium | reverse complement strand
CAATCCTCTCAAAGGGGCAAACGGTCTATGTGCCAGTCTACTCCCATATCTACATAGGCCCTAAAAAACAGCACTTCCAGCTTTCGTCAACCCTGAGCGTCAGGAATACAGACATGTCTGCAACATTCAGGATTACTGCGGTCGATTATTACGACAACAATGGCAAGCTGGTCAGGCGACTTGTGACAAAACCTTTTTCCCTTGCAGCATTGGCATCAACTGATTTTCACATAGAACAGAACGATATTAGTGGCGGATTCGGGGCAAACTTCATAATCAGGTGGGAATCGGACAGGGCCATAAACGCCCCTGTAATAGAGTGTGTAATGATAGGCTCAACTATCGGCCAGGGCATATCATTTGTGAGTAGCGGAAGGGTCATACAGCCGTAACTAAAGACACTATCAAAGATTGTCATTCCGGCAAGTCCGTAGCCGGAATCCATATTTTAAACTCTTAAAAACTGGATCCCCGATAGAATAATTCGGGGATGACAATCTTTTTACAAGAGCCTCGCCTTAAAACCGCTGAGAGCCACCCCTGTGGCCGGCTTGCTCCTGAGACCGTCGCCCTCTCAATTTGTAACTTCTTGCAGATCAGATCAAGACCCGCTCCCTATTAACAGCAGTCAGCACCTTGCAGATTCAATAATGAATGTTTATCATAACGTCAGATGATTTCATTGCAGATCAAACTGATTCATTCAAACGGAGGCGGCGAATATATGAACAGGCTTAAAACCACCATGCTCATGGCACTTTTATCCGGGCTTCTTATCGTAATTGGAGGCGCTATAGGTCAGCAGGCCGGACTGGTCATTGCATTCGGAATGGCTCTTGTGATGAACTTTGTTTCCTATTGGTTTTCAGACAGGATTGTGCTTTCCATGTATGGGGCCCGTCAGATAGATGATCAGGACGAACCACGGCTTTACAGAATGGTGCAGCGCCTGGCCCAGAGGGCGCAGCTTCCGATGCCCAAGGTGTATATCATTGAAGATGATAGCCCGAACGCCTTTGCCACAGGCAGAAACCCGGCTAATGCGGCTGTTGCAGCAACTACTGGCATTATGCGGCTCCTCTCCGATGATGAACTGGCCGGGGTGATGGCCCACGAGCTGGCACATGTAAAAAACCGGGATACTCTGATACAGACAATTGCCTCAACTTTCGGGGCTGCCATAACATATCTTGCCAATATGGCAATGTTCACGGGGGGAAGCCATGATGACGATGACAATGGCGGCCTGGGGATGGTTGGTTCCATACTGATGATGATTCTTGCCCCAATGGCGGCAATGCTCATACAGATGGCAATATCCAGATCCCGCGAATATGACGCCGACGCAGGCGGAGCCGAGATTTCCGGCAATCCCCTTTCCCTTGCCAGGGCCTTGCAAAAGCTGGAGTCGGGCAGCCACGCCATACCGATGCATGCAAACCCTGCCACTGCATCTCTGTTCATTGTAAACCCCCTTGCCGGCGGTGGCCTTGCTACTCTTTTTTCAACCCATCCGCCCGTACCTGAAAGGGTTCAGCGGTTACAGAACCTGGCGCACAGATCTTGAAACCCCTCCATAGTCCACGAACTGCGGCGTATAATCTGCTTATGAAGATTATCGGGACTGACCTGCATGCCGATGACCTGATTGATCAGGAACTCTCCAGAGGTCTTCTCAACGGGCCGGACAGGGGGCTTTTCACCGAGTTGTCCTTCGGTGTTATCAGAAGGCAGAATACCCTTGACCATTACCTTAAACAGCTTGTGCAGCAGCCACTTGAACGTCTGGAAATTCCGGTGCTGCTGTTTTTGAGGCTGGGGCTTTATCAGCTTCTTTACCTGGACAGGGTGCCCGGACATGCAGCAGTCCATGAAACGGTTGAGCTTGCAAGACAATACCTTCCGAGGGCTTCCGGTCTTGTAAATGCCGTGTTGCGAAACTTTATCCGAAAGAGGGAATCCCTCGCAGATCCAGAGTTGATCAAAGATAATGCAGCCCGGATAGCCGCTGCCCACTCTGTGCCGCTATGGCTTGCAGAACAATGGCTTATGCAGTTCTCTCCTGTTGAAGCTGCTGCTCTGGCTGCTGCATCATCGGAAATACCGCCTTGCACCATCAGAACCAACACACTGAAAACCACAAGGGAAGAGCTGATTACCCTGTTTGCAGCTTCCGGCATAAATTCCGGGCCATCTGCCTACTCGCCTGAAGGGATCAAGCTTGTTGACCGATGCCGGGTTATTGATCTTCCGGGGTTTGATGATGGCCTGTTTGCTGTTCAGGATGAAGCATCCCAGATAGCGGTTCACCTTCTTGAGCCCGGGCCAGGCCAATCGGTTCTGGATGTCTGTGCAGCGCCTGGAGGTAAGACAACTCACATTGCGCAACTCATGGCAGGTACCGGAGAGCTTGTAGCCACAGATCTGAATACACGCAAGGTACGAAAGATAACAGAAGGGGCAGCACGTCTCGGTTTAACCGGTATCAGCGCTATAGTAACCGATGCGCTTGTACCCGGCTATCAGAACGGGCGGATGTTTGATCGAATACTTCTGGATGCTCCATGTTCCGGTCTCGGGGTTATCCGCAGGAATCCTGAAGCCAAATGGCGTCTTGATCCGGCATCCTTCAGACGCTTTGCAGAGAGACAGCGCCACCTTCTTGCCAATGTCGCCCCTTTACTCAAGCCTGGCGGCATTATGATCTATTCAACCTGTTCTACTGCAGATGAGGAAAACGAAGGTGTGATAGATGATTTTCTTTCCTGCAATCCTGAATTTATGCTAGAAGATATGGCTGGAATCTTTACTCGGTGGCCCGGATTGTTCTCTACACAGGGCAGTCTCAGACTCTGGCCCCATCTGCATGGTACAGACGGTTTTTTTGCTGCAAGATTGCGAAGGACAGACCGATGAAAAAGATAGCGCCATCAATTCTTTCCGCCGACTTTTCAAAGCTGGGTGAAGAAATATCGGCTGTGGAGGCCGCAGGGGCTGACTACATCCATGTTGATGTTATGGATGGGCGTTTTGTTCCGAACATAACCATAGGCCCTCTGGTTGTGGCTGCTGCGAGGAAAGTCACAAAACTGCCACTTGATGTGCATTTGATGATTGAAGAGCCGGAACGCTATGTTGAAGATTTTGCCACAGCAGGAGCTGACATAATAGTTGTCCATGCCGAGGCATGCAGGCATCTTCATCGTGTTGTGCAGCAGATAAAGGGCTTAGGGAAAAAGGCAGGGGTATCGCTTAACCCGGCAACCCATCTTAATGCACTGGACTACGTTCTGGAAGATCTCGACCTTGTGCTGCTTATGACCGTAAACCCCGGTTTTGGGGGGCAGTCCTTCATTGAGGCCTGCATACCTAAAATCCAGCAGTTACGTGGTATGCTTGATCGGAGGGGATGCGAGGCCGAGCTTGAAATTGACGGCGGAGTAAAGCTGGATAACATCGCCAGGATTGCCCATTCCGGCGCAGATGTCCTTGTGGCTGGAAGCGCAGTCTTTGGCAGCTCCGACTATCATGAAACCATATCCGAGATGAAGCGGTTAATAAAGGAACCTCGTCTGTAAGCAGGGAGAGCCATGGCAGACAGTGTACTTATAATTGATGACTCTGAGGCCGTAAGGGAAAAGATAATCAAAACCCTTGAGGCTCAGGATCTTTTTTCAAGGTTCTATCAGGCTGAGGATGGTCTGGAGGGATTCAAGAAGCTTATGGCTTCCCCTGTTGATATAGTTCTCTGCGATCTTGAGATGCCAAGAATGGACGGTTTCAAATTCCTCGGAATGATGCGGGGACGACCGGAAATTGCTGATACACCTGTCATAATACTTACCGGCAATGAAGACAGGGAGCTGAAGATCAAAGGCCTGGATCAGGGGGCCTGCGACTTCATAACCAAGCCGTTTGACCCGGAAGAGCTTATAGCGAGAATGAAGGTACACCTGAAGATAAAACATCTTCAGGATGACCTGAAACGCTCCAATGAACTTCTGCTTGAGCTTTCCAACACAGACCACCTTACGGGACTCTTTAACAGAAGGTTCCTCATAGAAGCCCTTGAAAAGGAGCTTCAGCGGTCAAAACGCAAGGATGGCGTGCTTTCCCTTTTCATACTTGATCTGGATCATTTCAAGAGGATAAACGATACCTACGGCCATCTTCAGGGAGATGTCGTCCTCCAGAAGGTTTCCCTTCAGCTCCAGAAAGAGTTGAGAAGCTACGATGTTGCAGCGCGTTACGGTGGTGAGGAGTTCATCGCCATACTTCCTGACACAAATCTTAAAGAAGCCTTCATGGTGGCCGAGAGGGTGCGCCTTTCCATACAGGGTATGCCACTGGCAGCTCCGCTTTCAGGAGAAAAAATCACAGCAAGCCTGGGTGTCTCATCTCTTCCAAATCCCTCATCTGACGATATTGACGGACTGCTGCGCTCCGCAGATGAGGCGCTCTATAAGGCAAAGGAAAGTGGAAGAAACAAGGTGGTTGTAAACGATCCGGCAAGCAGATAAATCAGGGTTTCAGGAGAAAAATGGTGGAACTTTCAGCAGAGGAAAGACGTATAATAACAGAATACCGAAAACTTAATCAGAATGCCCGTGAAGATGTTACAAGCTACATCGTTTCCCTTGCGGCCCGTTCCCGAACTGCCCCAAAATCAGGGTCGCAAACCTGCTGCACAAAAGCCGCAGTCACGGACAAAGGAAACAAGGAAGAACCAATTATCACTGAATAGGAACATTAATTCATGTACTATGCAACCAGTCTTACCCCCCGTTTTTTAACGGCGCTCATGACCGCCGTTTTTTTGTGTCTTTTTACCTTATCCACCGCGCTATCTGCGCCTCTTGTCGAAGGGCCCCCGCTTGGTGAAAAATGGTTCGGAATTTCAGTTGATAAAGAACTGGTCGGCTTCTACCGTCAACGGATATCCGCCACTCCTGACGGTGGTTACAAAATTGAAGGGGATGGAAGCGTAAGGATGCAGGTAATGGGCTTTTCTAAAGAAGCCTCATCAAGAGAGCTCTATCTGACGACCCGAAATCTTGCTATCAAAAGCTTCGAGGTTGACCAGACCATTGGGGGCATCTCATCCAGACTTACAGGAAGAACAGCTTCCAGCGGCTTGATTGTAAAGCTGGAGAAGGGGGGGGCCCGTGGTACAGAAAAACTGATCAAGGTCAGGGGAGAGATTATACCCGGCCCGATGTTGAACGTACTGCCGCTCATAAAAGATCTGAAAGCAGGCAAATCACTGAAGGTTCTCACCTTTGATCCTGAAGAGACAAGAATCAAAGAGGTGATAATATCGGTTCTGGGTGATGAAAACACGCCAGATGGCCAGAAGGCAATAAGGCTTAAAAACAATCTTTATCCTTTTGTGGACAATGATATATGGGTGGATCATAAGGGCAACACCTTGCTTGAATCTGTACGGGAAGGCCTTGTTGTCACACGTCCTGATCAGCCGGAAAAGCTTGCAGCCTTTGTAAGCGGAATGGCACTTGCCAAGAAAGACCTTATTTATGATTTCAGTATGGTAAGGGCTGAACCTCCATTAAAAATCAAGCCGTCTGCCTTAAAGGGACTGGCAGTTGAAATTGAAGGCTATGGCGAGAAGGTGCCTTTGGTAAATGCAGGGGGCCAGCAGGCTGAAAGGTCTGCCGGACATATTGTAATAAAGACCGGCGTTCTGGCACCCACTTCTCCTGCAAACGCAGATGCGCCTGAAAAATGTCATCTGGATTCATCACCTGGAATAGAGGCAGATGACCCTCTTGTTGTTGCAAAGTCTAAAGAGATCACTTCCGGAAAAGAAGGCGCTACAGAACAGTCAAAGGCCATAGTTTCCTGGACTTCCCAGTGGCTTAAGGACAGTATAAATGATAGCGGAAGCGCTGTAGAAGCAATGACAGCACGTTTCGGCAACTGTCAGAGTCATGCGAAACTCTACACTGCAATTGCACGGGCGGCAGGAATTCCTACCAGGTTCGTATCAGGTCTTGTCTCTCAGGACGGAAAAGGGTTCCTTTATCACAGCTGGGCCGAGAGCTTCATTAACGGGAGATGGACTCCCGTTGATCCGGCATTTGACCAGATGCCGGCAGACCCTTCGCACCTGGCATTTTTTGAAGGGAACAGCATTCAGGATCTGTCGCCACTGTTAAGCATAATAGGAAAACTCAAGATCAAGGTTCTGGATGAGAAATAACGCTCTCTTTCAGCTTGCCAGCAGACATTTGATGCTTTCCTGATCAATTACTTCAACAGGCCCTATGACTGCAAGATAGCGGTTGTCGGGCCTGAAAAGTTCCCAGGCGGTCTCCTGCAGATGCTGCCAGGATACATCCCTTATCGCCTGTTGCTCCTCGTCTATACTCCTTACAACCCTCATTAGAGTGCCCCAGCCGAACCTTGCTCCCATTTCACTTGCAGAATCCCGGCTGTAATCAAGGTCTGCAAGGTATGCAGTTCTAACCCTTTCCAGCTCACGCTTATCAAAACCGGTATCATTGCAGAGGCGCTTCTGTTCTTCTATTATTGTATACAGAACCTTTTCAAGATTTGCAGGGGCAGTGGCAAAGTCTATTGCGAAACAACCGGTTTCATCATAGGCCCCAATGGCAGTATCAACAGAATAGACCATTCCCAGACGCTCCCTCAGAGCCAGGTGAAGCCTTGAGCAACCACCGCCGGCAAGCACTCTCCTCAAGACTTTTAGCCTTGCGATCCTTGGATCCTCCCGTCTGTAGGAACGGCAGGCCAGCTGAACCGACACCTGACTGTCTCCGTCCCGAACAAACTCGGCTTTAGGTCCGTCAGGAGGCATTACGGGAACGACAAGCGTAGGTGGAACAGGCCGTTTTTTCCATTTTGCGAAGTATCTTTCCACAGCCAGAGCTGTTTTTTCGTGGTCATGGGGGCCCGCCACCGCGACCACTGCATTTACAGGCGAATACCATTTTGAAAGATGCTCTTTCAGATCATTAGCCGAAATCCGGCCAATATCCTCAAGAGTGCCTACCGTAGCCCCTCCCAGAGGATGATCAGGCCAGAGCATACGGCCTGTGACAAGATCGGGCGAGATTACAGTTCCTTCTTCGTTAAGATCTTCAAGAGCTTCCTCGCTTATAATGCTCCTCTCGGTTTCTATACCTTCAAGGGTTGGTCTCAGAATCATTGAGGAAAGAATTTCAAGCCCCTTTACTGCATTTGAGGGATGGATACGGGCAAAAAAGCAGGTTGAGTCCACATCGGTAGCAGCATTTATATTGCCCCCCAGCTCTTCAAAAGCCGACTCTATCTCAAGTGATGAGTGGTATTCATCGGTTCCCCGAAATAACATATGCTCAAGAAAATGAGACAGACCGGAGCGTTGCCAGGGATCGTTTCTTCCGCCAACCTTCAGGTATACAGCCAGCTCAACACTGTGAAGATGAGGCAACAGAACTGAAACCACCCTTAATCCATTATCAAGAACCGTTGTTTTATGCTCCATTAACAGCCTCCAATGGCTTTTCTGACAAGGTTGCAGCGTTCCCTGTATTCATCCGGATTCAAAAATTTCTCATCATGATTTTCCGACCAGATCGGCCTGGGCCATAGCGGGTCTGTGGAAAATCTGGGAACAATATGCCAGTGGATATGGGGAGCCATGTTTCCCAGCAGCTCGTAGTTTATCTTGGCAGGGGCAAAACATCTGAAAAGGGCCTCTGCTACTATGTTTACTTCCTCAATCAGTCCCTGCCTCACCTGTTTTTCAAGATGAAACAGCTCAGTATGGTGTGTTTTTGTAAACAGCAGGCAGTATCCAGTGAAAAACTGGTCGCGGTTCAGCACAAGCAGGCTATGTTCAAACTCCATAATCCTGAGCTCCGCATCATCATCCCAGCGTCTGCAGATTGTGCAGTTTTCTGTTGTCATGGCAGTCCTTTAATAGGGGGCGTTTCCCCTGTATCTGTAAAGTTGACTTCTGAACCACGGTAGTGTTATGCATAAAAAGAAGTTAAATCTCAAGGGAAGAGGTATCCAAGTATGAAAAAAACGATTATTGCTGTTGCCGGTATGTTTGCGCTTTCCGTTGCCACCCCTGCGGCCCTGACTCTCCTTGCCCCTTCTGATGTTCTGGCAGACGGGATAGTTTCTGAAACAAAAAAAGCAGAAAATGATGCCAAGAAAAAAGGCGCTCAAAATGCCAAGAATCGCAAGGCAGGAAAAAAAGCAAGCGCCAAGGGTGACGGTTACAAAGATATGACTGACGGCGAAAAAGATGCATACAAAAAGGGATACAGGGATGAGGCTGCCAAGTAGTAGTTTCTGATTCTCTCGTCTTGGTTCAACGGGTTACGGCAAGTTGCAGCGAGTCAGCTGTGCCGGTAACAGGCAGAATAAAACAGCCGGGGCTTGACTGGAAGGGAAACATTGTCAGAAACAACGCTTTATGATTTTTCATGAACCCGGTTCCAGGCATAAGCTCAAGTTTCAGATTAACCGGAGAACCTGCAGACAGGCCTACCGTACCGTTTAGCCTGATGTAAATACCGTTACCTTCAAGGGCCAGATTATCCACTGTGATAGTCTGGCCCTTCAGTTTCAGGAGTCCACGGAGTTCGGGTGCAGTAACATCAGGCAACTGTAGGCTGCTGATCCTTGTGTTTCTGAGTTCCAGTGATCTTACATGAAGTTTCACCACCCCTTCAACTGCCTGATTTCCATTCTGCTTCAGGCTCAGATCAATTCTGGATATCCCTTTGACAGTTCCGCCTGTTAATGAGGCCAGCATTGGAACATCGGACAGATTGAGGTTTTCTGCCACAAACTGTCCCTGAATATCCGGCCAGACAGTTACTGATCCTCGGATAGTGGCGGATTTCAGAGTAGAAGCGCTGTTCAGTGCGAGTTTTCCGGAGAAAAGCGGCAGAAGTCTTAATGATATTCTGGCTGAATCCAGATGTATCCGTTCGGATTCCCTGGCGGATATTACTAGATTCGTTGCGGTGATTCCAAAGGGGAACGATCTTCCAAGGTGGTCAACCCCGACTGTCAGACCCTGCCTTGAAAGTATGCTGTTAAAAGCTTCCATCAGGGTTGAATCCGGTATGAGACAGAGTGTCAGGTAAGGCAGGATCAGAATGCCTGCAATCAGGGATGGTATTCCGATCAGAAAAAAGCGGGACTTCACCTTTTTTCCTGCTGCGCTGAAGGCCTGAAAAGGACAAGATTCAGGGTGATATCCAGCTTTGCCGGATCGCTGAAGCGGGTTCTGATGATCCCTTTTTTTATTGCAACCGGTTTTGTGCCATACTCCAGGCGGTACAGCAGGTTGACAGTGTCATTAAGGCTTAACCCGGAAAGGTTTATCTCAGCCCCTTCTTCCAGAATCTGGCCACGTTCTTCAGGGGGAAGCGGCCTGGACTGCATGCCTCCCTTAGGCACAATGCCGGTCCCTTCAATTATTGCTGCCGGATTATCCCCTGCCGTCAGCAGCGCTGTACGGCTGCCCAGACTTTGTGAGGCAGCCGAAGCCTCCTTATAGCGCTGTTGAAGCAGCATAAGCTCCTTAAGAGTCTGCTCGCGGGAGGCCCTTCTCTTCTCCAGGCTCCCCAGATAGCTGTTCAGGCTGCCAAAGGCAACTGCCAGCAGAATGACGGCAGCGGCAAGCAGCAGCAGCAGACGTCTTTTGCCGGGGGCAAGAGACGTTAACTGTTCCATAAGATTCTGGATAGAGCTCATGGTCTGTTACCTCCAGGCCGTCCCTTTATCAGAAACAGGGTTGTTCCGTCATGGCGACTGCTCAGTTCAGGTTGATCCACAACAAACCCTGATGTTGTCAATTTACGGGCAAAATCAGCCACAGCCCCAGTACTGGCAGCATCACCCTTCAGGCTGAATCGCCCGTTATAGTACTCCACCTCGCTTAAGCCATTAATCCGGCTGTCCTTTGATTTGGCCAGCAGGTTAAGAAACTGCAGCATTTCACTGCCTGTTGCTCCCCCTTGCAGGCGTTTTATCTCGGATTTCATCTCGCCTGCCTCATCAAGCGGTTTCGCTCTGTTTGGAAAAACCGCCTTGTAGATGGAGGAGATGGAGCTGTCCACAGCAGATATATCTCGTTTCAGCAGGTACCACCTGATGCCGGCCTCTGCAAACAGGAGTACAAACAGTAATATTCCGAGAACAAGCGGGGTGCGGAACTGTTTTAGCAGATGAGATCCGTCGCCGTTCCAGGCCAGGGAATTATTTCTCAGGTTAAAGATATCGCCGTTTATGTAGGCCCTTGCCACTGCGAGACAGGAGAGCAGGGAAGCAGGCGGCATATCGCCTGTTGCAGGCATGGAGGCAAGTTCTTCTGGCACCGGCGCAGGTTTTTCATTTTCAAGAAGAGCCGAATCAAGCCTGTAACAGGCAGCGGGTCTGACTGACTTTCCAAGCTCAAGAGCGGCAACTGTGCGGTTCAGCTCATCCTTATCATCAGTCGGCATGATGCGGCAAAACAGCAGATGCCCCTGATCAACCAGAGCCAGTGCGTTACTGTCCAGCAACATAACCGGCTTACTTCCAGGCAAGTCCAGCATCTGCCAGGTCAGCGGATGGCATGTGACCACCTCCGGTTCCATTCCGGCAGCGGCCACAAGTTCTATCAGCTCTTTAATCTTCACCTGCGGAACCCACCCGGCAAGCTGTCCTCCTGTTGCAAGGGGTATGGCGTCACAGGCCAGTTCAGCAGGCTGATCTCCGCAGTCCGTTGAAAGCTCGATGGGAAGCACTTCCCTGATCTTCTTGCGGTCCATTAAAGGCAGGTTCAACTCACGCAGCGAAAGCATTCCGGTGGGAATGGAGAGGATTGTTCGCAGCTCTTCCGAAACAGGGGGCAACTGTTCCGCAAGAATCCGGGGCAGTTCCGAAAGTTCGCCAAAATCAAGACTTACTCCGGACAGCGGTGTAAGAAAATCCCCCTTGCGCCTGAATCTGGCGCAGGTGAGCATTCGATCTGAAAGCTGTATTACCTGTATAATCATTATTGCTTACCCATTTTTAATATTCCCGCCAGTAAAGAATTGATGATTCATCGCCATTGATCCGCACAACCGCTTCGATGCTGCGGGTGGCTCCGTTAACCACTCCATCTGACCTGATCCTGAATACCGATCCTTTGGTGCATATTCTCGTAAGCAGTGTGGTGCTGATCTGTTCCATACCGGCTACCTTTGCCAGTTCTGCCGGATGCTTGAACGGAGTTTCCCGACGATGCGAGATTATGCGGTCGGCAATTGAGGCTGTTATCCGCTCATCCAGGGCCATCAGCAACTCCTTCGAGGCGGTGTTGATATTTACCGGAGCTGCCGGAGAACCTGCCGGCTGATCTCCATAGACCGTTACAAAGGGCTTGAGTCTATCAAACAGAGGGGCAATCCCCTTTACCCGCCTGATCTCTTCCAGGGTGAGCAGTGGTCTGTTGGCCGGGCGATAAGGGTTTTTAAGGGCCATGTACCAGTCGGCTTCTGCGCCAGCCTGGTTAGGGGTATCACCCTCATCAATCCAGTCTGCTACTGCATCAAGCGGATCAACCGGCAGTTTCAACTGCCTGAACAGACGCCTGCCGATATCGTAGTACGCCTGATTGTAACTGCCATTGGGAAGAGCAATCGCATTAAGGTTAAGCTTGCTGTTTTCTTCCTCTATGGCGATCCTCAGCTGACCGTGCCCCTGGGGGTCATCAACCACTACAGGCAAGGCCCAGGTGTCCGTAAGGGAACTCCAGGAGCGGTTTTTCAGATTCCGGGTAAGCAACTGCCTGGCGCCGCTGATGCCACCCTCAGCAAAAAGGCTGCCTTGTGCAGTGTCAAGGCTTGTACGGGTGGAACCGGTCTCAAGGTAAACCTCACTGGTAAAAACAGTGACAAGGCCTGTGAGCAGAACCACTGCCAGCAGAACAACCACCAGAACAAAGCCACCCCTGCTGTTCATCGGGCGTCAGCCTTAGGTGTGGCAAGCAACCGAAAACTGACCTGCCTGTTGCCGTCCGGCACAGTCACCGTAATGCGCACCTGTTTCGGCAACCCTTTTACCAGATCCGAATCCCAGGTTTTAAGCCATCTGGAACCGTCATGGCACTCCACAAGAAAACCTTCAAGCCTTTCAAGGAGCGGATAGCTGTCAGGCCTGTCTGTCTCATTCTGAAAATAATCCCGGCTTGATCTGGCAAGGAGAATCCGGTCTCCCTGCTGCTCAGGCCGGTACTGCACAACAATCTGGTCTGATACCTCGCCATCCTGTGAGGGGGCTATGGTTGCCAGCTTAAGAGATGAAGCAGGCTTTCCGTAAAAATCACGATCCAGAACCTGAAAACGGAGCGCCTTGTCATCAGGGCGATACAAGGTTGATGAGATTTCGCGTCTCAGCAGGTCGATTGCATTGCGAAGGGCGCGCTGCTGTTCCATCCGTTCAGATGTGCGGCTATATGCCCGATTAAGGGTAAAGATTGTGGAGGTAACCGCCAGCAGGATCAGAGAGGCGATTGCAATAGCAGTTAAAACCTCAATCAGGGTAAATCCGCGGCTACTGGCTGGCATAAGTCACCAGCTTCAGGGAACGATGACCGGATTGCCATGAAACTGTCATCAGGTATCGCTTTAATCCAGGGTAGTCCGACCGGGTCTGCTCCCGCTTCCAGGTTATTTCCGAAAAATCAGGGGCGAAATTTCCATCTGCCTTTGAAGAGGTAAAAAAGTCCGGCTCTTCCATTCTGGCTCTGGCCAGCAGTATTGCCGTTGTTTTCTCACGGTCTTCCATGGCCAGATTCAAATGGCGGTTAAAGGTTACTACCACAGTAGTGATAACACCGGCCAGAATTGCAAGGGCTATAAGTACTTCAAGAAATGTGAAACCTTTTGCGTTGCCATCGCCAGTCAACGGATCATCTCCAGCCTGCCCTCCGCCACCCTTACAGAACCGCTTGTCGGAAGGGCCTGCACCGTAAACGGTTTTTCCCTGCCCGGTATGCCCAGATGCAGTACAATCGGCTCAGAGAGACCGCCAATACCATAGGTTACCGCAATGCTGCCACTGTTGATAATACCGGAGCGTTCTGTTGAAACATCTTCAAGGCGTGCTGACCCGATCAGGGGGTTGCGTTGAAGAAAAGGGTCGTCCGGCAATTTTGCCACACCTTCCTTGCCTAGCTGCTGCACGGATATCTTCTGTTCATTTAAATCCAGCTGAAGCCGGTAACGTGTGCGGCCTGCCACTGCCCTTTCATCAAGATAACGCATCATTGCCGCAATGTTACGGGCGCTGCTTCGCGCATCGCCGTCCTGCATGGCCGTAAGACGTGGAAGCACAAGAACTGCAGCGCCGGACAGGATAAACAGAACGACCAGCAGCTCCAGAAGGGTGAACCCCCTACTGGATATTCCAGCTGCAGATATCCGCACCCTTTGCCTCGCCCCCCTTGACACCATCTGCGCCAAAAGAGCAGAGGTCATAATCTCCATGTTCGCCGGGTGAAAGATAGATAAACTCAGTTCCCCACGGATCTTTGGGAACCGTTTTGCTTTCCAGATAGCCTTCAGAGCGGTAATTTTTAGGAATAAGGCCAACTGTCGGCTTGCTGATCAAGGCCTGCATTCCCTGTTCGGTGGAAGGAAAGTTTCCATTATCGAGTTTGTACAGCTTCAGGGCAGTCTCAAGATTTCGTATCTGAAGCTTGGCATCAGCAAGCTTTGCATCATCGGTTCTGCCGATTATTTTGGGGGCTACCAACGCAGCCAGGGCCGCAAGGATTACTATTACAACCATGATTTCTATAAGTGTGAAGCCCCGACGACGATTGAGGTGATACGCCATGTTAAAGACCTCCTTAAAGCTATCTTACAAGTTGGTTAAGCTCAAAGATCGGCAGCAGCACGGCAAGAACCATAAGGCCAACCACCAGACCCATGAAAAGTATCATCAAAGGCTCTATAAGGCTCACAAGTCTGGTTGAGGATACCTCGAACTCCCGTTCAAAATTCTGTCCGGCGGATTCAAGACTCTCTACAAGAGTGCCGCTGCGTTCTCCCACACTTATAAGCTGAAGCAGGATATGGGGAAAAAGTGAGGAGCTGCCCAGGGAAGATGCCAGACTGGCCCCTTCTGAAACAGCAGCACCGGCCTTATGCAGCACTGCCTGATAGGCCCTGTTCACCACAGCGCCGGAAGCAATTTCCAGAGATTTGAGAAGCGGTACACCGCTGCCCAGAAGAAGCCCCATTATGCTTGTGCCATCTCACCGATTAAAGGCAGCCTGAGCAGCAGACTGTCTCTTGCGGCCATAAACGACGGTTTGTGTTTCATCCGGTTGTATAGCCAGTATCCGCAACAGACAAAGGCAAGAAGCAGCCACCATCCCTTTCGCAGCGCAGCGCTTAAGGATAAAAGGGCAACTGTCAGAAGCGGAAGCGTGGCCTTGCTGTCACTGAATATGCCGCTTATTTTGGGTATTACAAAGGCAAGCAGAAACATCATTACTCCGCTGCCCACCAGTGACATAAGAAACGGATAGGCCATTGCCCCTGTTACTGTGCGGCGGAGCGCCTCCTGACGTTCCAGAAAACCGGCAAGCCGCAACAGCACCGAGTCCAACGCCCCTCCAGCCTCACCGGCGGCCACCATTGCAACGTAGATTTCCTTAAATACAGATGGTTCTTCTCCCAGTGCCCTGGCCAGAGTGGTGCCTTCAGCCAGCCTTGTCCTGACACGGCCAAGCACAGCCTTCAGTTCCGGATGGCTCTCCTGCTGCTGTAGCGCTGTAAATGCCTCATGGAGCGGCACAGCGGCAGCGGCAAGTATTGCCAGTCTCCGGGTAAACAGCGAAAGTTCGGCAACCGGAACCCTGCGCCTTAAACGGCTGAAAAGCCCGACCGGCTCTGCCTGCATATCCTCTGAAAGCTCGGAAGGCAATACGGATTGCTGTCGCAGCAGTTCGCGGGCAGCCCTTTGTGAATCAGCCTCAAGCAAGCCGCTGGCGCTGCTTCCGTCAAACCCGTATCCCCTATACCGGTAGGTCGGCATACTCTTCCTGGGTAACTCTCAGTACCTCTTCAATGGTGGTTATGCCTGCTGCCACCTTTGCCATTCCATCATCCCTCAATGTCCGCATCCCACGGCTCAAGGCGTATCCCTTTATCTCACCTGAAGAAGCCCGCCGTGTAATCATTCCGCAGAGCTCCCCGTCAATCGGCAACATCTCATAGATTCCGGTTCTGCCCAGGGTTCCCTGACCGGCGCAGCGCTCACAGCCACGACCCCTGAAAAGGGTATCCGGCAGACCGGGCAATGATTCTTCAGGGCTATAGGGTTCCCGACAGTGGGGGCAGATGAGTCGCACCAGGCGTTGCGCCATTATACCGGCCAGGGATGAAGCCACCATAAACGGTTCTATCCCCATATCAATCAGGCGTGTAATTGCAGTTGCGGCATCATTTGTATGAAGAGTGGAGAGTACCAGATGGCCGGTAAGTGAAGCCTGCATTGCTATCTCGGCTGTCTCGGCATCGCGGATCTCGCCAAGCATGATGATATCCGGATCCTGACGCAGCACAGCCCGCAGCCCTTTAGCAAATGTCAGGTCAATCCTCGGATGCACCTGAATCTGTCCCACACCGGGCAACTGGTATTCAATGGGATCTTCAATGGTTATGATGTTTTTTTCATGGCGGTTAAGGCGTGAAATAGCAGCATAAAGGGTGGTTGTTTTTCCCGAACCTGTGGGGCCTGTAACAAGAATGATGCCGCTTGTACGCTCCAGAAGACGCTCCATAATGATACTGTCGCGGCTGGAAAAACCGATTTCCCCCATGGATTTGATCCCCTGCTTGCGGTCAAGAAGACGCAGCACGGTTCGTTCACCGAAGAAGGTTGGAACAATGGAAACCCTTATATCCACTTCATTGCCCGCCACAAGCACCTTCATCCGGCCATCCTGGGGCAGGCGTTTTTCTGCGATATCAAGGTTTGCCATAATCTTTACGCGGGATGCCAGAGCGTCCTGCAACATCCGGGGCGGCTCAAGCTTTAAATGAAGTATGCCGTCAATCCTGAAACGCACCTCAAGGGTACGCTCGTAAGGCTCGATGTGTATATCACTTGCCCGTTCCTTAACCGCCTGAAACAGAATTGCGTTTAAAAGTCGTATAACCGGGGCTTCGTCCGTCAGATCAAGAAGATCCCTGGGATGGGCCAGTTCTGTCGCAATGGCGGAGAGGTCTTCTGCCGCAAGGTTTTCAACAACATCGCGGGCCGTGCCTCCGGTGCGACTGTACAGACGGTTGATTGCTGCCTGCAGTTCATCTCTGGGAACAACAACGCCGCGTATTGGAAGGGCGTAACGCCTGGAAACCTCATCCTGCGAAAGAAGGTCAGTCGGATTGCCCAGGGCCAGCAGCAGATGACCGTCCGTTACATTAAGTGGAAGCAGGCAGCGTGACCGGGCAAAGGCCAAAGGCAGATCCGACAGGAGTCCGGGGTCGGCAAGGCTGTCATCTATCCGTTCCTGGAACAAAAGGCCCATGCGGGCTGCTATTATTTTCAAATCGCCTTCTGTCATCTGGCAGGGCTTTCCTGTTTTTGCTCTTTGTTCTCCTGCTTTTCCGGAAGTTTTGCCCCTATCCCCTTCTGGATGTCAATATCCCCATCGTTTTTGTAGGTGTCGCCAAACTGCGTTCTCTGTCTGTCAGTAATCAGCGAGATATCCTTTGCATCCTTCACCACCTGGGGGGTAAGCATTATCATCAGGTTGGTCTTTTTGCGGAGCTTTGAACTGGTTTTGAACAGCCAGCCAAGATAAGGGATGTCGCCGAGATAGGGCACTTTTTCAATAACAGTATCTTCAGTATCCTGTATAAGTCCGCCGATAACCACCGTTTCCCTGTCCTTTACCACCACATTTGTCTTTGCCGACCGCTTGGTGGTTATCAGGTCAATGGCCTCCCCCTTGTCGTTTTTGACAGCGGATATCTCCTGGTAAATCTCCAGACGGATATAGTCACCTTCACTCACCTGGGGTCTGATCTTCAGGTTTATGCCTATATCCTTCCTCTCAACAGATTCGGTTGTGCCGAAGGTACTCTGTGTGCTGGATGACTTGAACGGGACGTTTTCACCAACATTTATCTCTGCTTCCTTGTTATCGCTGGTTAGGATATTAGGCGTTGAAAGGATATTAACAAGGCCGTTTTGGTCAAGGGCCTTAAGGGCCGCAGCCACGTTTATCGGCCTTGCTTCAAACACTGAAGTAAGCTGGGAAGGCACCCCCTGAAGCAGGGTTCCGAATGTTCCCATCGGGTCATAGATCCCAGCCACAGCAAGGTATTTGTCAATGGCCGCTCCACCTATAACGCCGCTTTGAAGGCCGATTTCACGGCTTTTGGAGAGTGAAACCTCAGCTATAAGAACCTGCACATACACCTGCCTGTTGCGCCGATCCAGTTTTTTTATCACCTGCAGCAGGTTGCCGTAGTCTGCTGGTGAGGCCATTATAACCAGGGAGTTTGTAGTTTTGTCAGGGGTTATGGTTATCTGGCTTGAGTCAAATGGAGCTGCCTGGGCTGTATTGCCGACAGTTTTGGCAACAGTGGCGTTTGCCGCGCCTTTTACAACACTGTCCAGCACCTTGGCCATATCAGCGGCATCGGCATGTTCAAGGTAGTAGACGTTTATCTTGCTGCTTGTGGTTGGCGAGGCAACATCAAGCTGGGTTATGAGTGCACGGATCTCGTTCTTGTCATTTTCAGGACCAAACAGAAGAATAGCGTTCAAGCGGGTATCTGCCAATGCCTGAACCGATCCGCTGCCACCAGGTTGTGAGTTGCCCGATTGCCTTGGGCCACGCCCGGAAATCCAGTCCTGCAGAACCTTTACAATGGCTTCTGCTGAACCGTTTTTCAGGTATACCAGCTCAGCCCCCTGACGACGCTGTGGAACGTCTATTACCCCGAGAATATCGGCAACCTTCTGGATATTGGATGCAGCTTCCACAACCAGCAGCATATTGCCGGTGCCAAAGGAACCTATATGGCCATCCTTTGAAATAATAGGCTGCAGAAAGGAAAGGGCCTCCTGGGAAGATATCTGGGAAAGGGGGAATACACGGGCCAGAAAGGCGTCGCCAATGGGAACCCTGTCCTTCTCCAGAAGCTTCATGCCGGACTGTTTTGCATTTGCAAGCGGCATAACCTTGTAAGCCCGGCCTGCCTGCACCAGCGTAAAACCCTTAAGCTCCAGCATTGAGGTAAACAGGGCAAATGCCTCCTCCCGCGAGAGCTTTGAAGGCGAAAACACCGAAACCTTGCCCTTTACCCGTTCATCCAGCACAAAATTTTTGCCGGTTAACTCGCTTATGAACTTTACCATTGTGGAAATTTCAACATCCGTGAAGTTCATGACTACCCCCTGATCCGCAGCGGAAGCGGGGGCAGAAAGATACAGTGACAACATAAGGACAGATGAGAGTGTGAGGGTAATAAAGCGCTTCAAGCATAACCTCCGGGGTCAGCGAATATCGTATGTCATTGTTGCGGGAGAGCCTTCGCGGACAAGATCGAGCTTTATCCGGCTCTGGCCTTTCAGGGCCATAAGGGATTGGGTCGCCTTTTCAGGTGAATCCAGGGGGAATTCGTTTATTCTTACCAGCAGATCACCGTTTTTCAGGCCAACAGAGGCAAAAAGTCCGCCTGGCTTCACTTCAGATATCCGGAAACCCTCCACCTTGCCATCTTTCATAGCGGGCAGCATACGCGCATCTGTCATTGCCTGGCCAATATTGTCAAGGGCCGAATTAAGCGCCCTCTGATCAATAATGCCGGGCGCGACGTTCAATGATTGTGTCACAGGGGATAAAGGCTGGACCGCATTCTGATTTGTGGCTTCCGTGGGTGAAACCTGAGTGCGGAGAGTTATCAGGCCGCTGTCCGTCCTTATATCGGCCGATTCTTTTTTTACCGCTGTCAACACGCCAAGGTCAAAGACCTTTTCACCGATTTTAAATACCTTTTCTTCGTTGCCGGAAGTTTTACGCAGCAGAATGAAACCGCTATTCCCTGTGCCTGCCGTACCCAGAAGGACAATATCTCCCTGTCCTGTAACCTGTGTCCCGTTTGCCCCCTTTATGGCAACAGGAACAAGGCTTCCCTTTGTGGCAGGGCCAAAAAGTCCATTGGAGAGAATTGCAGAACTGGACTCAAGATCAGGGGTGCGCTTGACCGGAACTACTGTTGCGGCAGATTTTTTAAGGAAGCTGGATCGTGAAAGGGATGCAATCCTGAAGTTTGCCATATCCGCGAGAATTCGGGCCGTAAGCGCAAGTATGGCAATGGTCAGAAGTATATTCAGAAAGAGTATGTACCTTTGAATGTGCAGAACGGATCTCCATGATTTTAGTTATGGATTGGAAAGAGTGAATGTCATTCCCGGCCGGGGCTGAACATTCTTCCGGAAGCCTTCATCAGCCCCCAGTCGTGAGCTGTATTTAATGGGCTTGCCCCTGCTGTCAATCAGCTCCGCCTTTATGGAGGTGATTTCGCTGCCATTTCCAGTGCCCTGGCCAAACCTTACGGAAGCGACAACTCCGTTCTCCTCAATGGCAATGGGGCTGGCCGATACCATGGCTATCCTTATCCTGCCCGGTTTTGTTGTGTTTGAAACCATAAGCCAGCCGGCAACTGCATCCCCCTGCAAAACCTGGGGTTTCTCCTTATTATCAGAGCTGTAGGTCAGATCAAGGGTCATGCCTGAAACCCCCTTCAGCTCTTTACCTTCTATCCGCCAGAGGTTATCCCCCTGGCGGACAGAGGTTATCAGGGGCTCTGCAAATGAGGTGGCAGAGTAGCATACAAGAAAAGCTGACAGCAACAGTTTACGCATATATCAGTTAATGGCCGCTGTGTAGCTTGCGGTAAGCCCTGCAACAGGCTGCAAGAGAAGATCGGCAGGCAGAAAACCGCTTAGTGTAAAGCTGTTGGCA
>CAZXTZ010000031.1:0-21207 GCA_964643645.1 uncultured Geobacteraceae bacterium | reverse complement strand
GTTGGCCTCCGAAGCCAAAGGTCGCTGGTTCGAATCCAGTATCGCCCGCCAATAATTCAAAGGGGACAAAAGTCCCCTTTTGCATTTGCAACGTAGGAGGCATTACATGGCTAAAGGCGGTTTTGATTATGTTGAAACCATTGCTCCACTTTTGATCAGAATTCCACTAGGCCTTATCTTCATTGCCCATGGATCCCAGAAACTGTTTGGACTATTCGGCGGCAGCGGGATTACCCATACTTTCAGAGTTTTTGAAGATAAACTTGGAATACCTCCCATATTCACGTTACTGGCAATTATTGCAGAGTTTGGGGGTGGTGTGGGCGTGTTGACAGGATTTCTCACAAGGTTCTCAGCCGCTGGCGTTGCTGCTGTTATGTCGGTGGCCATTTATAAGGTTCACTGGGTAAACGGTTTTTTCATTAACACATACTGTCTTCCTGGCAAGGGACATGGCGTTGAATTCACTATGGCCCTTTTGGGCATGGCTCTTTATCTTGCCGTTGCAGGCGGTGGCCGCTGGTGCATAGACCGTCTGATATTCAAAAACTGATACCACACAAGGAGTATTGCTGTGGATAATCTTCACAACAGGACAGAAGTAGACAAGCGTCGAACATTTGCAATTATAAGTCACCCTGATGCAGGGAAGACTACAATAACTGAAAAACTGCTGCTTTTTGGAGGCGCCATACAGCAGGCCGGCGAGGTTCGCGCCCGCAAAAGTTCCAGACATGCAACCTCCGACTGGATGGAACTGGAAAAACAACGCGGCATTTCGGTTACATCTTCTGTAATGAAGTTCACCTACGATAATTATGAAATAAATCTTCTGGATACTCCGGGCCATAATGACTTCTCTGAAGATACCTACAGGGTGCTCACGGCTGTTGATTCGGCCCTGATGGTGATCGATTCGGTAAAAGGGGTTGAAAGCCAGACAAAGAAGCTTCTGGATGTATGTCGTCTGAGGGATACCCCGATAATTACATTCATGAACAAGCTGGATAGAGAGGGCCAGGAACCTCTTGATCTGCTTGATGATGTTGAAAAAAATCTGGGCATGCAGACTACTCCGATTACCTGGCCAATAGGTATGGGAAAGCGTTTCAGGGGGACTTACCATCTATACAGCAAGGATGTTCAACTTTTTGATCCGGAGGCACATAATGGTGTCGGACGCATTCTGACCGTTAATGGTCTTGACGATCCACTACTTGATGAGCTTCTTGGAACACAGGCCGATGAATTGCGTAACGACATAGAGCTACTTGAAGGGGCAGCCCATCCTTTTGATCTGCATGAATATCTTGCAGGGCGCCAGACACCGGTTTTTTTCGGTAGTGCAATAAATATGTTCGGCGTTCAGCAACTTCTCGATACCTTTGTGCAATATGCACCACACCCTTCTGAACGCGCCACGACCTCAAGAATGGTTTCTCCTTACGAAGAGCAGTTTTCAGGCTTTGTCTTTAAAATTCAGGCAAATATGGATCCTGCCCACCGTGACAGAATTGCCTTCTTCAGGATTTGCTCCGGACGGTTCGAGCGAGGGATGAAGGTCAGACATTTAAGGCTTGGCAGGGATGTTCAGATAAGTAATGCAACCATTTTCATGGCCCAGGACAGGACAAACGTAGAAGAAGCCTTTCCCGGCGATATAATCGGCATTCATAATCACGGAACAATAAAGATCGGTGACACATTCACTCAGGGTGAAGATCTGAAATACACTGGAATTCCAAGCTTTGCGCCGGAGCATTTTCGGAAGGTACGCCTCCTTAATCCAATGAAATCAAAGGCGCTGGAAAAGGGCCTTGTGCAGTTGGCAGAAGAAGGAACTACACAGGTTTTCAAACCTCTGTTTGGATCCGAATGGGTGGTGGGAGCTGTCGGGATTCTTCAGTTTGAAGTGGTTTTGCATCGCCTGAAGTACGAGTACGGTGTGGAGATTGCCTACGATGCAGTAAACTATGCCACAGCCAGATGGGTTGGCGGCGAGAAGAAGCTGCTTGAGGATTTTGAAAAAAAAGAAAAGATGAATCTCTATATTGATGGAGAAGGCAAACTTACATACATGGCTGCCAGCCAGTGGCGTCTTGAAAATACAATGGATAACTGGAAGGGTATTGAATTCAACGCAACGAGCGAACATAGCTGAAAATTACCGGACTACAGGCAATGAAAAAAGACAGAACCAGTATTAAAGCAACATGGAGAGCAGTTACAGCTGTTCCGACAGAACATTTTCCACTGATATTGCCAGGTGTTCACAAGATTGCAGTCTTTTTCATTTTGAAAAAGTTAAAGCGCCTGGGCTACTCTGGCTGCCGTGTTGACATCAGTAAAAATGGGCTTGTGGTACATGCAAGAAGATAAATAAAGAGGGCGGCCAGTAAAAATCAGGGCCGCCCTCTTTATTTATACACTATCCGAAATGATCATCCCATAAATTTTCCTATTTCATAACCGATCTGTTCAATTGGCATCACCTCGTCAGCAACTCCGCCGTCAACACAGGCCTTGGGCATGCCATATATTGTGGAAGTTGCCTCGTCCTGAACTATCGTGACTCCCCCCCTCTGTTTCAGCTGCTGCATCCCCTTGAAACCGTCGTTACCCATACCGGTAAGAACAACTCCAAGCATTGAGCCTCCGCATGCCTCTGCCATTGAGCCTATCATAAGATCAACCGAAGGGATGTATACGTATTGGGGAAAGTTAGCAGTGGGGAGTACCTTGAGAGTCAAGCCTCCGCCCCCTCTCTGTACCTGGGTATGCATTCCGCCCGGGGCTATCAGTATAGTACCTGACTTTACCTGTTCCCCATCAACAGCTTCTTTAACAGTTATTGAACATTTGGCGTTAAGACGTTCAGCATATGGTCCAGTGAAAGCCTTGGGCATATGGATGGCAACTACTATTCCGTATGGAAAGTTCATCGGTATGCGTGAAATGACCTCCTGTAGCGCAACCGGACCACCTGTGGAAGCTCCTATACCAACATAGTTGATTTTTTTGGAATGGATTTTTGAAGTTACAGATACTGGCCTTGATTGAGTTGCCGCAGGGCGTGGCGCCACAATTCCGGACGAAGGCCTGAAAAGTCTGGAACGTCCGGACTCCTTGACCTTTTTTAAAAGCTCGTTACGGAACAGGTTCTGGGCTTCGTTAGAGTCGGTTATGTTTTTTGGAATATAGTCAACAGCGCCTGCATCCAGGGCCTCAAATGTCGCCTTTGCTCCTTCATTCGTAAGGGTTGAAACCATTATGACCTTGGTGGGCGCCTTGGCCATTATCTGTTTCAGGGCGGAAATACCGTCCATTCTTGGCATTTCCACATCCATAGTTATCAGATCAGGTCTGAGCGCAATGGCCTTTTCCACTCCCTCTACACCATCACAAGCCGTTCCCACAATTTCAACTGATGGGTCTTTCACCAGAATGCCACGTATAGCCATCCTCATAAATGATGAGTCATCAACTATCAGTATTCGTGTTTTTTGACCTGGTGTGGAAGGTAGCATCCTTACTCCCTGATATATTATTTTGAAAAAATTGACCTTACCAGTTCCTTGACATCTGGCACTGCGTCGTCAAGTTCGTAACAGAAACGTTCAATATCGAGCTGGGCAAGGTTGGGAGACTGCTCTTTCAGAATATGCCATGCCACTTCCTCTGTCAGATTGAAGGTCACCCAGGAGCGACCCCCGTAGTTAAGGTCACGTACTGTACAGAAGAGGTCTGCAAGGTTAATTATTGAGCAGAGAACTGGGTCATGCACAGCATCTTTGGGGGAGTGGTGATAAAGTATTGATTCCCTGTATGCCTCGGGGAAATTCCATTTTTCTGCAATGCAGAAGCCTATCTCGCAGTGGGTTGTGCCAAAGGCCTCAAGCTCAGCATCCAAAAGTGTAATAGGACGATTTGAAGTGTTCTCAAGTACTTTTGAAAATTCTTCGGCCCTGTAGTAGCTTAGAACGACCTCTCCGATATCATGTATTATTCCCGCAATATAAGCCTTCTCAAGGTCGTTGTAGCGGATTTTTTCCGCTATGATCTTGGCAACCATGCCAACACCAAAGGAATGTTCCCAGAACGGCGCCAACTCAAGCACTCCGCCTTTATCTTCAAAAGCATTGATGAATGAGGAAGTAAGAGCCACCTCCTTGATATGCCTGAGTCCCAGGTATACTAGCGCCCTTTTAAGCGATGTTATCTCCTGGGTTGCGCGATATATGGGAGAGTTAACCATCTTCATGACCCTGGCAGTCATAACCTGATCCGTCAGCATCAGATCCGCCACTTCATCCACATCAACATCAGGATTGTCCAGAAGGCTTAAAACTTGAGTAGCTACTGCCGGAATTGTTGGAAGGTCATCAATTGTGGCCACCATCTGACGTGCTGTTTCAATCATCATCTGCTTATCCATGATAATATTCCTCGCTATTTACTGTAGCCAAAGCCGCCGGGGAAGTGGATCGTCTTGAATTTGTCATTAACCCCATGCAATGACTCAGACTGCCCCACAAAGAAATATCCGTAAGGCTGCAGGTTGTTGTAGAAGTGCTGAACCACCTTGGATTTGGAGGCAAGATCAAAATAGATGAGAACGTTTGCGCAGAAAATAAAATCAAAACTCTTCATGAAAACCATCTTTGTATCGTCATAAAGGTTAAGCTTGTTGAATGTCACAAACTTTTTTACGTCTGGAGATAGTATGAACTTTCCTCCATCCTCTTTGAAATATTTTCTTTTGTAGAGGTCAGGAACGTTTCTGACAGAGTAGGCGTTGTAAACACCCTCCTTGGCCTGTGCTATGACCGTTTCATTTATATCTGTCCCTACTATTTCTATTACCCAGTCCTTAAGTATTGTCGCCCGTTTTTCAAGCATCATCATGGCAAGTGTATATGCCTCCTCACCAGATGAAGAGGCAGCGCTCCAGATTCTGAGCTTGCGAAAACCCATCTTGCCCTTTGTCTCAATAATGGCGGGCAGAAACTTTGTCTCAATGGCGTTGAGCTGTGGTACACACCTGAAGAAGTAGGTTTCGTTTGTTGTCACCTCATCAAGAAGAAAGCGTAGTTCCTCTCCCCCTCTCGGCGATTTCAGGAGACCATAGTAGTCAACTGCTGTCTTTGTGGATGTTGCCTCCATCCTTTTTAGAAGTCGGCTCTCCAGAAAGTACTTTTTGGTGCTGTGAAAGTACATGCCGCAAAGGTTATAGATAAAATCCCTTAACAGCTCAAAATCTTTGTCTGATATTGCCACGATACAGTCCCTTCTGTAATTTCAGTTAACGTCCTGAATTTGATGGATCGCCGCCGTCAATCATACCAACTGGGTCAACAATAAGTGTTACTCGACCATCGCCGAGTATTGTTGATCCGGCAATACCAGGAATATTGGCCAGATAGTTACCAAGAGACTTGATAGCAACTTCCTGCTGACCGACAAGGCGTGTAACTACAAGGCCCACCCGCTTGTCAGCTGCACCAATTACAACAACATAGCAGAAATTATCCCTTTCGTAGCGGGGCTGAACCCTGAATACCTGTTCCAGCCTGATAAGAGGGAGAACCATTTCTCTTAGCTTGAGGACCTCTTGGCCGCCAATTACATGGAACTCGCGCTGGTCAACACGCAACGTCTCAAGAACCGATGAAAGAGGTATCGAGTATATTTCCCCCTCAACCTCAACAAGCAGGGACTGGATGATGGCAAGTGTAAGTGGAAGGCGGAGAATAAACTCGGAACCAAGCCCTTTCTCGCTCTTGATTTCTATCAGGCCGTTCAGCTTCTTGATATTGGTTTTAACCACATCCATACCAACGCCGCGGCCGGAAAGATCGGAGGCCTTGTCCTTTGTGGAAAAACCAGGCAGGAATATGAGATCGAACATTTCTCTCTGACTCATGGCAGCAAGCTGATCTTCAGTGATCAGTCCCTTTTCGATTGCCTTCCTGCCGACCCTTTCAGTATCAATGCCCCTTCCATCATCCTTTATGCTGATTATAATCTGGTTGCCTTCATGGACTGCTGCAAGCACAAGATTGCCTGTACGCTGCTTTCCCGCCCCAAGGCGCTCGTCAGGAGTTTCAAGACCGTGATCCATAGCGTTGCGGATAAGGTGAATCAATGGATCGCCGATCTCGTCAACCACCGAGCGGTCAAGCTCTGTTTCCTCGCCGAATATCTGGAGGTCAACTTCTTTGCCAAGATCTCTGGCAAGGGATCTGACGATTCTTGGAAACTTCTTGAATACCTTTTCGACCGGTATCATCCTCATCTTCAGAACCTGCATCTGAAGCTCGGATGTAACGAAATTCATCCTTTTTGTAAGTTTCCCGAACTCTTCACCAAATATGACAATATCCGCAGTTCCGCCCGCCAGATCCTGATTTAGCTGGATCATTCTGTTACGTTCAAGAACCAGCTCTCCAACCTGATTCATAAGATCATCAAGGCGTTTTACATCAACCCTGACCGTTGAATTGTCAGAAAGATCATCCCCGCCCTTGTCGGCCGGTTTTGGGGGCGCTGGCTTCTTTGGTGCCTCAGTAACAGGTCTTGATGGCACAGGGGGCATGGCAGCTGCAGGTTGCTGAGGAGAGGTTGCAGAATCCTCTGTATTTTGAGATTCAGGTGGTGAATAGGATGGCGTAGCAGCAGGGGAAACCTGTTCCTGAGGCTCGGCCGGCTTCACAGAAGCCTGCTCAGAAAGGAGAGGTATCAGCTTGTTGACAGTTTCGTCAATTTCACGGTCAACAATATCCCCGGATTTTATATCGGAAACAAGGGTCTTTACAAGATCTGTCGCCTCAAGAACCACATCCATGATTTCAGGGTTTACAAAAAGTTCTCCCTTACGGAGACGGTTAAGTACATCCTCGGTCTTATGGGTGACCTTTACCAGCAGATCAAAGCCGAGAAAACTGGATGCTCCCTTAACTGTATGGATTGACCTGAATATACGATTCAGCAGATCATTATCAGTGGGGGACTTTTCAAGTGCCACCAGATCGTCATCCAACTTTTCAAGGAGTTCAGTGGTTTCCGAAAGAAAACCTTCCAGCAGCTCCTGATCTTCGCAATCAATAGGCATCTCTCACCTCTCGTGGATTTGCTCGAAAAGAATTAAAAGCATTCTTTATGCTACACATTGTTAAACAGACGTTTTTCATCCTGAGAGAAAAGCTTTTCAAGATCAAGGAGAACAAGCAGACGCTCTGACTGATTTATTACTCCGGCTATGCACTCCTGATCTACCCCGCTTGTCACCATTGCCGGTGAAGGCTGAATTTCACTTCCGGATATTCGTATCACTTCAGACACTGCGTCCACAATGAAGCCCATCAGCTCACCACTAACATCCATTACCATTATCCTGGTCTGTTTGTCATACTCCGCATCAACAAGCCCAAAACGATTACGCATGGATATTATCGGAATAACCTTGCCTCTCAAGTTTATGACCCCCTCTACATAATGAGGGGTATTAGGAACCCTGGTTATACTGGGCATCCTGATTATTTCACGTACCTTGAGTACATCAACTCCGTACTCCTCCTGCGCCAGGCTGAAACTAACCAGCTGGATCAACTCCCCATGTTCACCTGTCTGTAATTCTCCAGCCTTAACGGGCACCAGGGCTTTTGACATGAATTCCCTCCGGACATTTGTCGCTGTTTGGATTCAACAAGTGGCAAATGTAAAAAATGGCTCTGATTTATCTAACGCAGTGCCGTGTAATCTACCATGCGAATATGGCTTGCGCAAGCCGCGGTTATTTTTTTTTTCATAAATGTAATTTAGGGCAAACATAAGTCAGATAATTGACATGCCTTGCAATAGACTGCTATACTCCTCTCTCAGATGGATGTTCTATAAGAAAAATATATAAATAAAGAATGGTTATAAAATGAACAGTCAGGTTTTCATAATTGACAATGAAAGAAAAACCAGGGATCTTGTGTCAGCTTTTCTGACATATCAGGGTTACAACGCCACTACCCTTGATAATAAAACTGATATTTTTGACACTATCAGCCAAAGCCTGCATTGTATTGTCATTGCTGACCTCCCTACGTTGAAGGAGATGTCGCCAGACCTAGTTCAAAACGGCTGGAATGCAAGCCCCGATCTGGTGATTATAGGATATGACAAGGCAGAAACATCCAAGGTTCTGCCACAAAACGAGAGACTCCTCTTTATACCCAAGCCACTTAATCTGGATGAGCTTGAAAGCGTTGTAATGAGGGCTAGAGAATACCAGCTCTTAAAGGCAAAAAATACTGAGAATAGTATTTCGGAAGAATTTCCGCACTTCCTCTGCTCAACTATTATTGGCAAAAGTCCATGTATGATTTCCCTGTTTGAAATGATAGAGAAGGTTGCCGAATCAAAGGCCACAGTACTTGTGCAGGGTGAGTCAGGCACCGGCAAGGAACTTGCAGCCCGTGCAATACATCAGCTTTCAAACCGCAGCAGCAAAAACTTTGTGCCAGTGAATTGTGCTGCCATTCCTGACGATCTTCTGGAAAGCGAGCTGTTCGGCCATGTAAAGGGCGCTTTTACCGGTGCATACATTAACCGTACCGGACGTTTTGAGATGGCTGACAAGGGCACCCTGTTCCTTGACGAAATAGGTGACATGAAGGCAAATCTTCAGGTCAAGCTGCTGAGGGTATTGCAGACAAAGGAATTTGAACCGGTTGGTTCAGCAAGGTCACAGAAGGTTGATGTCAGAATAATAGCAGCCACCAACAAGAATCTGGAGGATCTGGTTGTACAGAAAGACTTCAGGGAGGATCTGTACTACAGGCTTTCGGTTATTCCCATAACCATCCCACCGCTGAGGGATCGCTGTGAAGACATAACATTACTTATCAACCATTTTCTGACAAGGTTTAACCAGGACAAAAAACGTTTTGTCAAGGGCTTTTCCAGGGAGGCCCTGGATATATTGAAGAATTACGACTGGCCAGGCAATGTTCGCGAACTTGAAAATCTTGTTGAACGAATGGTCACAATTGTGGAGAGCGGCCTGATAACTCCGGATAACCTTCCGGAAAGATACCTTTCCTCACGTCCGAGAAGTTCTGTAAAAGCTTTAAGCGCCACTGAGTTCGGAATAAGCCAGCTCCCTTCCGAAGGTATATGCCTCAACACGGCAGTGGATGAATTTGAAAGCTGTCTTATACTTCAGGCCCTCCAAAGAACCGGAGGAAACAAGAAGGAGGCCGCAACGCTTCTGAATCTCAAACGGACTACACTTATTGAAAAGCTTAAGAAAAAGAACCTTGTCTTTGACGCAAAAGCAGTTCAGCAATAAAGGTTAAAATGGAGTTTGCCATGTCTCTTGACCCTGCAAAAAACTTGTCTCTACTCCAGTCAATTCTTCAGGAACAACTTGCCCCTGTAGAATCCAGATCCATAAAAGACCCTTCCAATGGCCGTTTTGCAGGCAAACTTGATAAAGCCCTTGAAAAGGTTGGCGTTCCGGGAAGTGCCTATTCTAACTCTCTTCAGCAGACAGCAGAACTGCTGCGTCTCCAGACCCTCAGAACATCCCTTAACCTCCTTGAAGAGCAACCAGTCCAGTCGCCCGTAATACCGCTGTTCCACTCATCAATTAACCAGCAGATCCCGCAATTGCAGTCATACATTTCCAATCTGCCATCTGAAGACAAGAAAACCTCGACAGAGAAGCCCGCAAACAGCCTCCTTAACAGGCATGAACCGGGCCCCAGGGCTCCTGAAAAGCTCTCTCTGCTAGGCAACAGCAAAAACAGCCTGGAAGTTGAGCCCCTTATACAAAAAGCCGCAAACAGATACGGGGTAGATCCCGGCCTGATAAAGGCTGTTATAAAGGCTGAAAGCAACTTCAACGCCAGGGCTGTATCACACGCAGGTGCCCAGGGTCTTATGCAACTTATGCCAGCTACGGCCAAGGGGCTTGGAGTTACTGACTCATTCAATCCGGAGCAGAACATAATGGGAGGCACTAAATTTCTTAAAAGCCTTCTGGATCGTTACAACGGGGATATTGATTCAGCGCTGGCAGCCTACAACTGGGGGCCGGGAAATGTTGACCGCAGACCTGAAAGGATGCCTCGGGAGACGAAGGAATATCTGGTCAGGGTCAAACAGTATTACAACCAGTATCAGGGCTGAGAAACCAGAATAAAAGCCTTGTTTGTCAATGAAGGTACTCGGCAAGTATGCCGCTGGTCTGTCGAAGTCGCCTGCTCATTATCCTGGCCAGGCGCAGAAGCAGCTTTCCCCAAAGCCTTGGGACCTCTTCTGCCATTTTTTCAAAGCTTTCCTCTGAAAGAACCAGCATTAGAACAGGATTTTTGACCACCACAGATGCTGATCTGGCCTCGCCATCAATCATGGACATCTCTCCAACGGTCTGTCCAGGGCCTACTGAAGCGATCTCTTTGTCTTGATGATTAAAATCTGATTTTATGATGGAAACCCGTCCCCTGAATATGATGGACATGAAATCGCTCTTGTCACCTTGACGACATACATATACGCCGGTCTTTGCCTCAAATGGAGAAAGATAACCCGCAAGAGTCTGTAATTCCTGCCAGGTAAGTCCTTGTCCAAGCTTGCTTTTTTCCAGCATAGTGGTTCTGTCCTGTAGCGATATCAACTGTTCTTCAACCCATGCAACCCCTTCGGCTGCAAACCGTTCATTCAAGGTATCCACAAATCCTCCCATAAAAAAACAGAGATTTGAGATTAATTTTACAGCAGCTTTTCAGATATGCAAGATACCGTATCTCTAAAACTCTTGAAGCAAAGCTCTGCTTACCCTATTATCCACAAGAATATGCTGACAGAAAAAATTCAAATATGCAGATCCCCAAAAACAACATCATTCCACCATGCGAATCCAGCCTTTGCGTTAATGATTGTTGGCACCGCCTCTGATGTTGGCAAGTCAGCCATAACAGCGGGCATCTGCCGACTAATCCTGCGCAGAGGAATCAGGGTTGCGCCGTTCAAATCACAGAACATGGCCTTAAACGCCGCTGTAACTCCGGAAGGCGGAGAGATCGGACGAGCCCAGGCAGCACAGGCGGCTGCCTGTAGGATAACTCCTCACACAGATATGAACCCGGTGCTTTTAAAACCCACTACAGACACAGGAAGTCAGGTCATAGTCCATGGAAAACCTGTAGGCCTGATGTCTGTAAGAGAATATGACGAATACAAGCCTGAAGCCATTGAAAAAATAAAAGAAAGCTACTTACGGCTCAAGCAGGCCTTTGACTTCATTGTTATTGAAGGGGCCGGTTCAATTGCCGAGATAAACCTGAAAGACAGGGATATTGCAAATCTTGCAGTTGCCCGTATGGCCGGTAATGCACCTGCCATACTTGTCGCAGATATTGACAGAGGCGGAGTATTTGCCCAGATCATCGGAACTTTTGAGCTTCTTCAAGAGTGGGAGCGCCCTCTTGTAAAAGGCATAATCATCAATAAATTCCGCGGAGATCCATCAATACTGGCATCAGGCCTTGATTATATTGAATCCAGATGTGGAATACCCGTTCTTGGTGTTATGCCATTTATAAAAAATCTGGAACTTCCAGCTGAAGACTCTGTAAATCTTCCTCCACCAGACAACGGAGAACGTCCTGCCGACAAAATATGCGTAGGGATACTGCGCCTTCCGAGAATATCAAACTTTACTGATTTCGAGCCACTGAGGCTGGAAGCGGATCTGAAGGTCTGCTATATAGAAAAGCCTGAGCAGATTCATGGCCTTGATATGCTTATAATACCAGGCACCAAGGCAACTGCCCCGGACCTCCAGTGGCTTCGCGGCCAGAATCTGGACAGGGCAATAATGGGCTTTGGTGGACTTGTAATAGGTATATGTGGCGGTTTCCAGATGCTTGGAGACCGGATAGAGGATCCTTACGGGATCGAATCTGACAAATCCCATGTTAAAGGCCTGGCATTGCTTCCGGTTGTCACCACACTGAGCAGACAAAAAACGACCCGCCTGGTGACAGCAGCCCCTGCCAAGGGATCCATGAAAATAGCTCCGGACTGGTCTCTGCCTGTATCCGGATATGAGATACATTCCGGACAAAGTGCCGTTAGTGAGGATCTTGAGCCTTTCGCAAAACTGTGGTCTGCAACTGAAGAAAAACAATGGGATGACGGTGCAGTTTCATCTAACGGCAAGGTTGCAGGCACCTATCTGCACGGACTCTTTGATGACATCTGCCTGCGCGAGTCAATACTGAACCATCTGAGAAGAGCCAAAAAACTGCCTGTACAAAAAGGGGCGCCACCTGCTCCGGACCCTTACGACAGTATTGCCGACACTATTGAAATGCATCTGGATATGGAACGTCTGTGGAATATTTGCGGCATTTCCTGATTTTCCCATTTCCGCCAGTAATGATTATGGCTGCTGTGCTGCTTGATATTCTGGCAGGTGACCCGAAGCGGATGCCGCATCCCGTATCTGCCATAGGGGCGTTGATAAAAAAACTTGAAACCATATTGCGCAGACTGGGTCTTGACGGTTATGCAGGCGGAACCGTTCTATGCATTCTTACAGTATTAATAACCGTTTTATCAGCTGCGTTGTTACTTGTTATAGCCGGGAGTCTGAACAACTGGGCGTTGTGGTTTTTCTCCATTCTGATCGCCTGGACATGCCTTGCTGCCAGATCCCTCCATGCCGAATCTGCACTGGTGGCGAAAGCCCTGGAAAGAGGTGATCTCGATGCAGCAAGGCATAATCTGTCATACATCGTTGGCAGAGACACTGAAAACCTCGATGAGGAATCAATATGGAGGGCAACCATAGAAACAGTAGCTGAGAACGCAAGTGACGGGGTCATAGCCCCGCTTTTCTGGCTAGCGCTTGGAGGGCCGGTTGCCGCATTGGGATACAAGGCAGCCAGCACACTGGACTCAATGGTCGGCTACAGAAATGCCAGATACGAAAGAATGGGCCGGGCCTCAGCCAGACTCGACGACCTCCTTAACATAATACCTGCAAGGATAACCGCAATAACAATCATACTTGCATCCCCCCTGGCCGGGTTGTCATTCAGAAATGCCTTGCAAGTCTGGCTTCGTGATAAAAACAACCACGCATCACCAAACAGCGGCCATCCTGAGGCAGCGGCAGCCGGGGCATTGGGGGTGCGTCTTGGTGGCCCTTCAAGCTACGGAGGAACCGTAAAGCAAAAACCGTATATAGGTGATCCGCTGAACCGCTTTGATATCAAGGCATACAATGGAGTCATAAGGCTCCTCTACTTGAGCACAGTCATAACAGTTGTTGCAATTGTTTCAGCAATCACGCTCTGGAGGGGATATGGCTTTTGAGCATGGAGGAGCTATCTTTTCTGCTGCCATTTCTGCTGGCTGCAAACCGGATGAAATCCTTGATTTCTCAGCCAGCATCAATCCGCTGGGACTTTCCGCTCATGTTCGCAAGGCATGCCACGATGCAATAGAACTATCAGTTCACTATCCTGCCCCATATCCATCGGACCTATCTGATGCAATCGCTTCAAAACACGGAATATCTCCAGATTCAGTAGTTCCGGCAAACGGTTCAACTTCCCTGATTCATCTCATACCAACAATAATAAAAGGAGATTCCGCCATAATAGTTGCCCCTGCATTCAGCGAGTATTCTAATGCACTGGCAAGGCATGGATGGAAAACCGCATACCACACACTTAAAGCAGAGGAATCCTTCAGACTTGACACTGAAAGCCTTGGCAACAGATTGATGGAAGAGAAACCTTCAATCCTTTTTTTCTGCAATCCGGGGAATCCATCAGGGAAACTTTACAGCAGGGAAGATATTGAGCAGATACTTTTACTATGCGAATCCTCTGGCACACTGCTCGTACTTGACGAAGCATTCATGGATTTCTGCGGAGAAGAAAACTCATCAAAGCTGATTTCGCAAAAAAGCGGCAACTGCATACTCCTGAGATCCATGACCAAGTTCTATGCACTTGCGGGGTTGCGCCTTGGATTTGCCATAGCCGCGCCAGATATTGCTGCAAAATTGCGGGAGGCAATTCCACCTTGGGACGTAAATACAATTGCCCAGCATGCGGGCATTGCGGCGTTATCCGAAAGTTCTTACGAAGCAGAAACTATTTCACTCATAAAAACGGAACGAGCTTATCTTGAAGAATCAATAAAAGGGATCAGAGGGATGAAATTTTTTTATTCATCGGCAAACTATCTCCTGATTCAGATTGAAAGACCTCTGACAAGCGATTTGCTTCAAAGAAAACTGTTTCAGAGACACAGGATATTGATAAGAGACTGCTCTAACTTCAAAGGACTGGACAGCAGATTCATCAGGGTGGCAGTACGTGGCAGACAAGAAAATATGCGACTTATTGATGGTTTGAGAGAAGAAGGGATCTGACGCTGAGGCTTCGTACAACGGCCTGATTCATGCTATCCAGGCCGTTGTAACAAATAACTGTCAACTTATATACCGCCCTCTATTTCCCTCGGTTTTTCTGCTGCTGAAGTCGGTTTCTGGGCATCTATTTTTGCCGCTGACATTACTGGCTTAAGCGCTACAATAACCTTGCCGGTATTTGTAATTATTCCTTTCAATGAAGAAACTGCTTCCCATACAGATGAAATCTTTATTGCCAGCATAATAGCCTGGGTAGGATCGCCGCTTATTGCAGTCGCAATTCTTGTGCCTTCCGGAACAAGAAGTGCAGCCTGCATTGAGCCGAGGGAAAAATTATAGAAAGAATCTGCAATCTGTTTCTTCTTTTTTTCATCATATTTTTTTGCCTGCTTTTTTAGTGCCTTGTCCTGTGAAGCTTTTTCGATACTTGCTATTTCACTTTCAGTTATCTGCTGCCGGATTGCATTCTTTTCCTTGTCGTCAGTTGTCTCATTCAGTTTTTTCTTCATCTCCTCGATTTTTGCCTGTTCTTCCTTGCTTGCAACTGCATTGAAAAGTGAATCTGCGCTCTTGTCAATAAGAGCTTCAGAGGCTTTTGACCGCGCAAGAAATGCATCCGGATCTGCGCCGCCATAATAGGTGCCACCTGGCACAGTTGCGGCCGTTGATGGGGCAATGAGAGCATTGGTAAGATTCATTGCTGTATTAACATGTTCAACGCACCCGGAAAGGGACAACAAAGAAAATGCTGCAAAAAAACAGACCCATACAGATGCCATCCTGAACGTGCGATTCATCATGATTAACAACTCCTTTTTCTGATTTTGATTTTAAAAGGGTTTATTTTTATGTAATTTTTAATGCAATATCATAAAGTAGCTCCGATTAAAACGATATTCAGCAAAGAATCTTTATCAGAAACCTGCAGAACTTGACATTGGGGAGGCAATTGGCAGAGTATTGCAGGCTATCTGAACAAATTAATTCTGTTTTATACAAAAGGGGGGTTAGCATGAACAGATTTCTTATTCTTTTATCTGTAACCACTTTTTTTCTTTCATTCACATCAGTGCATGCAGTCACTTACAGCTGGGTGGATCAACAGGGAACTGTAAATTTTACAGAAGATCCAGGTTCAGTTCCATCGAAGTACCGTAAAAAAGTCCGTATACTCGATGATGCCGGGTCTTCGCCTGTAACGGAAACCAAAGCTCCGACAACCTCAACAACTGTTACTGACGGAATAAAAAACAGCACGAGCGGTAAAACAGAGGTGCCTGCCACACCAGAGATCGGCAATAAAGATTACGATCGCTGGAAAAAGGAATTTGCAGACAGAGAGGCTGCAATGTCGGCCATTCTCAAGCGTACGGATGAAATTGCAGCCCTGGTTAAAAACAGTTCCACTACGAGAGAAGAGCAGAAAAAACTGATTGAAGAACACAACAACCTTCTTAAACAATTCAACGAATTAAAGACTCAGTACAATCAACGCATTCAAGACGCCAAAAAGGCTGGATTAAAGATTGACGTACAGAATCAGGATTGATTTTCCTGGCGGGCGATCACAAGGATCGCCCCTACAGCAGGATTTAAATATTTAAACACCGTATCAATATCAAACAAATGGAGGCTGTTTGAGTTCACAACACACAAATCTGCTTTACGACGTTGACGAAACACCGCCTCTGTGGCTTGTTATTGTCATGGGCATGCAGCATGTGATGCTCATTTACAGTGAAATTGTTATTTTTCCTGTTATTATTGGGAAAAAAGCCGGTGCCCCCATAGATCATATCATCTTTGCAGCCCTGGCAGCAGCCATGGTTTCAGGTCTGATAACTCTGGTGCAGGTTATAAGATTCGGTAAAATAGGCACCGGTTATGTTCTGTTCATGGGGAGTTCGGCAGCATATTTGGCTGGAAGTGTGGATGTTGTGGCAATCGGTGGTTTCCCCCTTCTTGCAACTTTAAGCATTCTGGTTGCCCCTGTTGAGATAATCCTTTCATATTTCCTTCGTTTTATGAGGCATGTATTCACACCTGTAGTCGGCGGTGTAATACTCATGCTTGTTGTGCTGAGCCTTATTTCATTCAGTTACAAGGAATGGATGGGTGAGCATGGTTCAGTCATGTATGGATCATGGCAGCATTTTACTATCGGATGCGTAACCATGTTTGTTCTGCTCGGGGTGGCACTGTTCGGAAGGCGCTCCTTGAGGATCTGGTGTCCCACCTTCGGAATGCTTGCCGGAATAATCACGGCCTGGTCGCTGGGGATACTTAACCTCGACACAGCGTTATCCAAACCCTGGATTGGAATGTTTCAGGGATCCTGGCCAGGACTCGAATTCAATCTCAAGCCTTCACACTTCCCCCTTTTTATTACTCTGGCAGTTCTGACCCTTATCAATGGCGTTCAATCCATCGGCAACAGTATGGCGATTCAACGGATTTCCCACCGCATCCCGCGAAGGATTGACTACGGAACTGTCCAGGGAACCATATATGCCGATGCCTTTGGCAATATACTAAGTGGCCTCATGGGTACAGTACCTAATGAAACCTATTCGGAGAACATTTCCGTTGTCAAGGTAACAGGTGTTGCAAGCAGGGCGGTGGGTATTTGCGGTGCAATCATCCTCATGTTGCTCCCCTTTTCCCCAAAAATCAGCATGGTAATGGTTTCGCTCCCCATGCCGGTTTACGGTGGATTCATCATGGGTCTTTCCGCCATGATGTTTCCAGCGGCCCTTGAACTTGTATTTGCAAACGGCATGACTCACAGGTCAGGACTTCTGGTGGGTGTTTCGCTTTGTGTAGGCATAGTTGCAGAATCGGGAATGTTCTTTCCAAACATATTTCACCAGTCCATAAGCCTTTTTCTTGAAAATGGTGTGGCTGCGGGTGGGCTTGTTGCAGTAGTTTTGAGCGTACTTTTCAGATTCAGCCTTCGGCGTGGATATGGGATAACTGTCAGCGCTAATAAATCAAGGCTTCCTGAACTTCAATCTTCTCTTGAGCAGACCGCTGATGAACTTGATCTGAGTCAGGTCAAGCTCTTCAGGCTTCACCTTGCCTGTGAGGAGCTGTTCATGCATATATCCTCCACCAGAGAAGGGGATCAGGAATGTAAAGTACATTTCAGGGTTGCGGTTGATGATGATGAGGTGTCAGTGGAGGTTATTCTTGGTCAAAAACTTGATGACATACAGAGTCACGGGATTCCCCACAACCTTATACAGGCGAAAGATGAAGATCTGAAATATCTGGGACTTGCAACCCTTAAGCATGTTGTTAAAGAACTTCACCAGGCGGAAATATCAGGCATCACGTACATCTGGTTCAAGCTGGCGTGATGCCTGATTTATTCAGATCGCAAATCTACCCAACAAGCTGGCTTTTTGTGAAAATTGCCTTAAGCTGATATCCCTCCGCTTCGATATTCTCGCGGCCACCCTCTTCGCGGTCAACCAGAGCCACTATTCCAAGCACATCAAGTCCTTCCTCTTTTGCACGGTTTACAGCCTTCATGGATGAACCGCCGGTGGTTACGACATCCTCAACTATTACTACTTTTGTCCCTGGAGGCAGATTTTTTCTGCCTTCCAGCCATTGTCCGGTGCCGTGTCCCTTTGGCTCTTTGCGGATAATGAATGCATGCAGGGGGGTCCCATCCTGAAGTGCTGCTATGGATGTTGCTGTTGCTATGGGGTCAGCGCCAAGGGTTATGCCACCTACTGCCTGAACTCCTTCAAAGGCTTTCGCTGCCTCATAAAACAGCTTTCCCACAAGCCAGCCCCCTTCGCTATGCAGGGTTGTCTGCTTGCCGTCAAAGTAGAAATCGCTCTGTCGCCCCGATGCAAGGGTTACAAGACGTTTTTCGTATGACAACTCCAGTATGATGCTTTTAAGTTTTTCGCGGTCAGTCATTGTTCTTCGTACTCCTCTCCTTCGATAAATAAGCCCATTTGGGGCTTTTGATGCGGCATTGGAAAATTGATGGGGTAGTTGCCGGTAAAGCAGGCTGTACAGAAATTCAGACTCTCAAGTCCCGTAGATTTAAGCAGACCCTCTTCTGAAAGATAGCCGAGTGAGTCAGCGGTAATATAGCGACGAATCTCTTCTAGTGTGTGCGATGATGAAATCAGCTCTTTGCGGTTGGGGGTATCAATACCGTAGAAACAGGGGTAGCTGGTTGGCGGTGAAGAGATCCTCATATGTACTTCTTTTGCTCCCGCATTTCGTACCATCTTTACAATCTTGCGGGAAGTGGTTCCACGCACTATTGAATCGTCAATAACAACTACACGTTTTCCTTCCAGAATCTCGCGCACGGGATTGAGCTTGATTTTTACACCGAAGTGTCTGATTGACTGTGCCGGTTCGATAAATGTCCTGCCAACGTAATGGTTACGGATAAGCCCCAGTTCAAATGGAATTTCCGCCTGTTCTGCATAACCCATTGCTGCCGGGACACCTGAATCAGGAACAGCAATCACCACATCGGCGTCCACCTGATACTCACGGGCAAGCTGTCTGCCCAGTTCTTTTCTGACCTGATAGACATTTCTGCCAAAGATTTTGGAGTCAGGGCGGGCGAAGTAGACAAACTCAAATATGCATGGTGTCGGCTCGATCTTCCTGAACGGAAACAGTGACTGAATCTGTCCGTCTTTAGTGAAAATAAGCATTTCGCCAGGTTCAACCTCACGGACAAAGGTGGCTTCAATCAGATCAAGGGCGCAACTCTCCGAAGCCACAACCCAGGCTCCCCCCAGTTTACCAAGACATAATGGGCGGAAACCGTTCGGATCACGCACTGCAATCATTCTGGTCTCAGTAAGAAATAACAGGCAGTAGGCCCCTTTTACACGGTTCAGAGCTCCACTTATCCGCTCAATCAGTGAATGGGTGCGGGATATGGCCAGCAGGTGGATGATTATCTCGGTGTCCATTGTTGTCTGGAAGATTGAGCCGTAAGCCTCAAGCTCTGCCTTCAGCAGGTTGGCGTTGACCAGATTACCGTTGTGGGCCACAGCAATTGAACCACGGGAATAGTCAACCATGATTGGCTGTACGTTTTTCTCAACCGAAGCGCCTGCGGTTGAATAGCGTACATGGCCGATGGCTGCCTTTCCGGGCAGTTTTTCAAACAGTTTCTGATTGCCAAAGACATCGGCCACCAGCCCCATCCTCTTGTGGGCATGGAGGCCAATGCCATCGGAAGAAACAATGCCGCAGCTCTCCTGTCCGCGGTGCTGCAGGGCGTAAAGCCCCAGATAGGTGAGATTGGCGGCCTCGGGGTGGCCGTAGATGCCGAAAACGCCGCATTCTTCTTCAGGGCGATAAAGTTTCATAGGTAAAGGCTCCAATAAAACAGGTTATGCTTCAGTTCGTCCCTTCCAGGTATCTGGATGACGGTGCAGATGCATTATAGATACAATTAACAGAAAATCAGTTCGATACTGATATATGACTGCATATGGAAAACGATGTGTCAGGCAGCGTCTGGTTCTTTTGGAAAGGGGATGCCATGCTTCTTGTGAATCCATTATCCGGTCTATGGTGCAATAGATTTCGTCGGCAAATTCGTAGCCCAACCCCGGACACTCTTTGTTGTAATAATCAACTCCAGCCTCAAGTTCAAGCTGAGCTTCGGTAAGAATACGAAGTCTCATCTGTTATTGATCCGCGCCCTTGATTCGGAAAGTGAGATTGCCTCAGCCTTACCTGTATCGTATGCATCTATGCGGTTTTCAGCCACAATAGACCATGCTGTATCAACAGCGGTTCGATTTTGCAGGTCAAAGCTGGCAAGCAGTCTTTCAATAAGACCAGCCCGTTCAAGCGGTGGCAGAGCCAGCGCCTCTTCTACAACAGATTGGGAAAGAGGAGACATCATAACCTCCATGATAATTAAGTCAGAAGCTTTCTTACAAAGTTGGCAGCGTTTCTGTACAGGATCAGGCCGTCACCCTCTTCGGGCAACTGCTCGCGGGTCCAGCGAGGGTGCTGGGTATAGTGGACAAAGGCCTCAGGGTGCGGCATCAGGCCGAACAGTCTTCCGGTGGGGTCACACAGACCGGCGATGGCGTTGGTTGAGCCGTTGGGGTTTACCGGGAACTCCATGGACGGCTCGCTATAGTCCGCCTCGCTGTATTTGAGCACGGACAGATGCCCTGCCTCTATCCGCTCCAGTGTCCGGGGGGTGTCTGTCAGGAACTTCCCTTCGCCGTGACGCACCGGCAGATAGATCCCTTTTTCGATCCCCCTGGTAAAGACGCAGGGGGACTCATGATCAGCCTTCAGGTAGCACCAGCGATCCTGGAAGCGGCCTGAATCATTGTGACAGAGGGTCACGGTCTGGGTCAGATTGTTGCCGTCCAGGGCAGGAAGCATCCCCATCTTGACCATCAACTGAAAGCCGTTGCAGACCCCCAGCACCAGCTTGCCGGCATTGATGAAGCGGGTAAACTGCTCCACCAGCTTTTCTGGTGCTCCGTTTGGTGTGTCATAGACTGTTGCATACTTCAGGCGGTGTGCCTGGGCCTTGGCGCTGCCCAGGTCGTCACCATCCAGAAAACCGCCGGTCAGATTCAGAAAGTGATAATCATCAAGGCGGACCTCGCCGGAGAGTATCTCGGCAATATGGGCAATCTTCGCCTCATCAAAACCACCCAGCCTGCAGGCGTGGGCCGCTTCCGTCTCACAGTTGGTGCCGTTACCGGTTATAACAATTGCTCGTGTCTGTTTCATGC
>CAZXTZ010000030.1:12165-21323 GCA_964643645.1 uncultured Geobacteraceae bacterium | reverse complement strand
CATCCTCCGTATATTCCAACAACGTCGAAGATTGCACAGAGAAGTGGCATTGAGATCATCGCAGCTATAAATTTAGGAGACACCAGGTATTTATACGGATCAAGGGCCATGGTTTCGAGGGCGTCTATCTGCTCGCTTATCCGCATTATACCTATCTCTGCGGTTATTGCAGAGCCTGCCCTTCCCGTAACCATAAGTGCCGACAACACTGGCCCCAGTTCACGGATTAGAGATAGAGCAACTGCTGTGCCAAGCATCCCTTCAGATCCGAACTTGGCCAGGGTGTAGTACCCCTGAAGCCCCAGCACCATACCGGTGAATCCCGCTGTCAGGACAATTACAAAAATTGATTTTGAACCGATAAAGCTTATCTGCTTGAGTATATGCATCGGGCGGACAGGGTTGCTGACTATGGTGTAGAAGGAAAAGAGCATGAAGCTCCCCATTCTGCCCAGAATCTCTATACTGTTAAGCCCCTGTCGGCCTATGGCCCTGACCATTTCTGACAAAATTTCCCCCTGGTTTGAAAGGCTGAACAATATAGTTCATATCCCCGGCAATTGTAAAGTTTATAACGACCTGTTTTTATATGTATGTTCCATCGGGCAAGATAGGTTTTACGCTTTTTCAGGCTTTTCAGGGCAAAATAAGGAGCAGAAAGTGACAACTGCTGTTTTTGCTGTATAATTTGGACATAATCGAAACCAGGCCAGCTTAAAGAAGTACCCGGAGATAGCAGATGCATTGGGGACTACTGAAAAATACCATCTTGTTGCTGGCGCTGATGCTGCTTGTCTGCATCCCTCCTCTTGCATCCGCAGCGCCGGAACTGAAGCTTACCCATGACGAGGCCAGATGGCTTAAGGATCATCCCCGGATCAGGATAGGGATGATGGATGCCTGGCCGCCTCTTAATTTTGTTGACAAGAACGGCAGTCCACAGGGGATCGGGGTGGATTATGTGGCTGCCATCAACAAACGCCTTGATAACGCCATCGTGCTGGTGCCAGGGCCATTCAGGCAAAGTCAGGAGATGGTTAAAAACAGTCAGCTTGACGGGCTTATGGATATATCCCGGCGTCCTGACAGAGAGCCTTTCTTCATATTCACCCGTCCCTATATGGTGATCCCGCACGTTATTGTTGGTCGAAAAGGAAGTAACTATTTCAATTCCGAGTCTGATCTTGCCGGAAAAACGGTTGCTCTTGAAAGAGGATTCCATAACGTAAGCCACTTTAAGAGCAAATTTCCAGCGGTGATGATAAGGGAGTACGATTCCACCTCAACCGCCCTTGATGCGGTAAGCCGTGGGGAGGCCGATGCATACGCAGGCAACCGTGCTGTTGTAGTACATCTGATTGAAACCGAGCTGTTTAATAACCTGCGTCTTATGGGGAGACTGTCAGAGCCAAAATCGCTGCTACAGTTCGGAGTGCAGAAAAATCAGCCGGTTCTTGCCTCCATACTGGACAAGGCGCTGGACTCCATAACTCTGGATGAAGAAAGATCCATCCGTCAGAAATGGCTTCAGGAAAAGGGTGAGGCCGTTGAACTGACTTCTGCTGAACAGGCCTGGCTCAAGGCTCATCCCGTCATCAGGGTGGCCTTTGACCCGGTAAGCGCCCCGGCGGAGTTCGTTGACAGCCATGGAATTCCTCAGGGGATATCAGCTGATTATCTCCACCGCATAGGCGGATTGCTCGGTATAAGGTTTGATATAAGTAAGGACAGGGGCTGGCAGGCGTTGATAACTGCGGTAAAAGATCGTCAGCTTGATGTTTTCTCATCCATAACCAGAACACCGGAGAGGCAATCCTTCCTCTCCTTCAGCGACACTTATCTGACCCTGCCCATCGGGATATTTACCCGTTCTGATGCCATTTATATAGGCTCCATCAAAGAGCTGTCAGGCAAAAAAGTGGCGGTTATCAGGGAACATGGCGCCGAGTACCACCTGAAAAACAACCATCCCGACCTCCTGCTGGTATCCGCTGCCGACGTAAGGGATGCACTGAAAAAACTTGAAAACGGCGAGGTGGATGCTTATGTGGGAAGCACCATGTCCACCGGCTATTATCTGGGCGAAATGGGTATTACAAATATCAAGCTGGCTACTGAAACCCCGTACCGCTATGAACTTTCCTTCGGGGTTCGCAGCGACTGGCCCGAGCTGCTGCCTATCCTGAACAAGGCACTACGGGCCATGCCGGATACTGAAGAACATGCAATATATACAAAGTGGATATCACTGGGCCATGCTCCCAGGATCAACTATTCCCTGGTCTGGAAGATTGTTACGGGCGCACTGCTGGTGATCGGGCTGTTCGCCTTCTGGAACCACCGCCTGAAGCATGAGGTGTCAACAAGGAGAGAGGCCGAGGCAAGGCTACAGGAGAACCAGACCCACCTTGAAAGCCTCTTGCTGGAGCGTACCGAACATGCGACGGAGCTTCGGGAGGCTAAGGAACGGGCAGAGGCGGCTGATCGAATTAAATCTGCATTTCTTGCAACCATGTCCCATGAGTTGCGTACACCGCTTAACTCCATTATCGGCTTTACAGGGATACTTCTGCAGGGGCTTGGGGGGCCTGTAAACGATGAGCAGAAGAAACAGCTCGGGATGGTGAAGAACAGCGCAAACCATCTTCTATCCCTGATAAGCGATGTGCTGGACATCTCCAAGATAGAGGCGGGCCAGCTCACAGTTGCGCTGGAACCGTTCAGGCTTTCTGATTCAATAACTAAGGTTGTCCATAGCATAAGGCCCCTTGCGGAGAAGAAGGGACTTAAGCTTGACCTCCTGATTTCCGGAGATATTGGCAGCATGGTCAGCGACGGACGCAGGGTGGAGCAGATATTGCTTAACCTTCTGTCCAATGCGGTAAAGTTTACTGAACATGGAAACATCATGGTCCAGGCAGTCCGTGAGGCGGATGAATATGTTGTGACAGTTTCCGATACAGGTATAGGTATAGATCCGGATCATGCCGAACGTCTTTTCAGGCCGTTCTACCAGATTGATACCGGCCTTACACGCAAGTATGAAGGCACAGGCCTTGGTCTCTCAATCTGCAAAAAACTTGTGGAGCTTATGGGAGGGAGCATCTGGCTTGAGAGCGAGCCAGGCAGGGGAAGCTGTTTCGGCTTCCGTCTGCCCATAGAGAGGAGCATTGTCAAATGAGCAGGAATATCCTTTATATCGAAGACAATGAGCAGAATATGTATCTGGTTACATTTCTGCTTGAGAAACATGGATACTCGGTAAGCCAGGCCCTTGACGGGCAGCAGGGAATAGACAGGGCGGCGGCTGAAAGGCCTGATCTCATACTCCTTGATATCCAGCTTCCGAAAATGGACGGCTACACAGTTGCCAGAAACCTTCGTAAAAATCCGGAGCTGGCTTCCATTCCCATTGTGGCTGTTACCTCGTATGCCATGGCAGGAGACAGGGATAAGGCCCTTGAGGCAGGCTGCAACGGATATATTGAGAAGCCGATAAACCCTGACACATTCATCCAGCAGGTTGAACAGCATCTTTGCTGACTGGAGATAAAGCTGATGAAACGAGTTCTGATAGCTGATGACCATACTGAAAATCTCTACTTTCTTGAGGTTTTGCTCAAGGGGAATGGATTTGCTGTTGACAGCGCTGAAAACGGTCTTAAGGCCCTGGAACTGGCACGCTATAAACGGCCAGATCTGGTTATAAGCGATATCCTGATGCCGGTGATGGACGGATACGCCCTATGTCGGGAGATGAAGGCAGATTCAGTGCTTAAAGATGTTCCGTTCATCTTCTACACTGCCACATTCACCACTGCAAAGGACGAGGCCCTGGCAATCAACCTCGGGGCGGACCGGTTTGTGGTCAAACCGCAGGATCCGGACGCCCTGATGCAGATCATAAATGAACTGCTTTCCACTCCACGTGAGATTGCATTGGAACGTCCCCCCGCTGAAAAGGAGCTAATGAAAGAGTACAGCGAGGCTCTTTTCAGGAAGCTCGAAAAGAAGATGACAGAGTTGGAACAGGCAAACCGGGATCTTAGGCAGAGGGAGATTGAACTGCTTGCCGCAATAGAGGCATCGGAGTGTGCGGAAAGGGCCAAGATGAGGTTTCTGCGTATAATGAGCCATGAGCTACGCACACCTTTGAACGTTATACTTGGAACCCTCCAAATTAGTGAGTATGACCAGTCTTACGATCCGGAAATGACTCTGGATGCCAAAAAGGCTGTGTTTTCACTGCTTGACATGATTGACAATATTCTGGAGGTGGCCCGCCTTGAGTCATCAACGGAACCATTCAGACAGAAACCGATGAAGCTTGAAAGGATAATCGAAACCCTTTCAAAACTTTTTTCAGAAACCGCGAGGCAAAAGGGGATTGGGCTGGAGTTTGTCCTCTCTCCCCTGCTACCTTTAGAAATAGTTGCTGACGGCCCCCATATCCAGCAGGTACTGTGGCATCTGATAAATAACGCCATAAAATTCACTCCAAAAGGTTCTGTCAGGGTGACAATATCCCGTGAACAGCTGAAAAACACCGGCGATGCGACGATGCGGATAGAAGTGCATGACACTGGCATAGGTATAGATCCGGAAAAACAGCACTTTGTATTCGGCCTCTTTACACAGGCCGATGATTCCGATTCGAGGATGTATGAAGGGTCAGGAATTGGTCTCGCTCTCACAAGGAGGCTTGTGGAGCTGATGGGGGGGAGTATCTTGCTGAATAGTCAGCCCGGCTTCGGCTCTACCTTCACTCTGCTTCTGCCTGTTACCGTTCCGGAGTAAGGAGTTCCAGCTCCAGGTTTATCTGATTCTCCTTGTAAATCCCGCTATGAACCGGATCTTGCGACAAAATTATTAGAGAGATGTCAATTCAAAACGGCCTCCCGAAGAGGAGGCCGTTTTTTTGTCAGGTCTGATTCTGCTGAAATTGTTTTCTATACTTAAATCAGAATGCCATCTCAGGCTTCCATTCTTTCCATACATTTCCAGCCAGATCAGGGCCGGGCTTGAGGGTCGGTTTACCAGGGGTCCAGCCTGCAGGGGTAACCTCGCCAGTGGCGCGGACATGCTGAAATGCTTTTACCTGACGGATCAGCTCGGTAACGCTGCGACCGACTTCCGGGGTAAGGACTTCCATGGCTCTGATGATAAAATCGGGATCAATGATGAATCTGCCACGAATATCCACGCCTGCGGCAGGCTCGAATACGCCGTAGGCCTGACCGATCAGACCGCTGGCATCGGATATCATGGGGAACGGCACCCCGCCGGGCACCATTTTTGAGAGTTCTTCCGCCTGCCAGATCTTATGGACAAAGCGGCTGTCTGTGCTTGCTGCGAAACTTTCTACACCCAGTTCTTTCAGTTCTGCATGCTTGACGGCGACCGCCGTCAGTTCAGTCGGTCAGACAAAGGTGAAATCGCCCGGATAGAAGCACAGGACGATCCACTTGCCTTTGTAATCAGAGAGTTTCATTGTCTGGAAGCCACCGTTATAAAACACGTTGGCCTCAAAATCCGGGGCCGGATGGCCCACTCTTGCTACGCTCATGGTTCTTTCCTCCCTTGTTGGTTGCGTTTCGCTTTTTCCCGGTGGTACTCCGGGGGCCAGTGGTCCAGCGGCTGGTTTTACACAGCCTTCTCCTGCAGCCATTTTGCATCTCCTTTCATCAAGGTTGCAGGGACGCATGGTTTGCGCCCCTGTCATTTCAGGGTATCATTGCACAGGTAAATTGCAAGACAGCGCCTGCATTATTTTGTGAGCACCGGCTTCGGTGTTGAGTCTGTAGGGGCCAGTTCAAACCGGTCATTTACTGTTTTCACTCATGCAGTCTGCTCCTTTCGTTTTAATCATTGATGCGGATTTATATCCTGCTGTAGGGGCGATCCTTGTGATCGCCCGGATCAGATCGCCTGGATCGGGGGAATATAAATGTTGGGCGAACATGAAGTTAGCCCCTACGATTTGTGTGTTTAAGCACATGGGAAATAAATATCTGCTTAATCTTACTAAACAGTAATAATTACGAATAGACTGCTATAAAAAAACTGGTGAATCAAGCTTGATGCACCAGTCTTAAGGATTAATACTCTTTAGCTTATCTGGACAAACGCTGAAGCCGCAGCGCCGCATACCGGGCATTTTTCCGGAGCAGAGTTCTCATGGGTATGGCCGCATATGGCGCAGACATAGTAGTCAAATTGCTCGCCTGCCTGCCCTAGCGTATCAAAGGCCTTCTGGTAGAGCTCTGCGTGGGTCTTCTCAACTGTATTGGCGTAAGTGAAAGAGCGCAGAGCCTCAGCAGCTCCTTCCTGCTTTGCGTCTTCTATCATAGGAGGATACATTTCGCTGAATTCATATGTCTCTCCGCCGATAGCTTCTTTCAGGTTTTCCTTTGTATCCTTTATTCCGCCCAGCGCCCTCAAATGGTTGTGGGCGTGAACTGTTTCCGCCTCGGCTGCGGCGCGGAAGAGGCGGGCAACCTGTGGGAACCCCTCGGTGTCAGCCTGTTTTGCGAATGCGAGATACTTGCGGTTTGCCTGTGATTCACCTGCAAATGCATCTGCAAGATTTTTTTCTGATTTAGGTCCATTAGCCATCTGTAAATTCTCCTTTTTGTTTTCAGTTAATATATTTTGTTTAGTGATTCGTTTGTTAGGAATAATACCTATCTAGTAAGTTGTCAAGATAAAAATAACGGAAAGGGCTATCTCGATTGTAATTCTGATGAAACAAGATCTGCGATGGTCCTGGCAATAGCTTCAGGAGTAATTCTGTCGTTATTGAACATAAGATTGTATAGAAGGGGGTCGTGGTCGTTACGGTCGAGAAAATCTTTTGTAAAGCTGTCTCGCTGCTTCTGTTCCCTCGTAATAAGCTTTTCTGCATAATCCAGATCTTTTCCCAGCCTCTCTGCAATCGTCCGGGTCTTGAATTCCATGGAGCCGTAGAGCCTGAAATGCCATGAGTGGGCCAGATGACTGGTTATTATGGCGCCCCCCAGTTCCATTATGACGACATTTCCCTGTTCAGCCAGTGAAATTACATGCTTGCAAAGAAGATGAAAGCATTCCTGACTGTGCTTCCATCTGGGGGAAAAGGCAGCAAGGATATCATCAAGAATTCGATTCTTTTCACCAAGGCACTCAAGAATGCTCTTTGAAATGTGGTTGTTTTTGGCAACTTCATCAAGAACAGCCCTGTCAATCAAGATCCATGGTTCTTTGGTCTTCTTGGACATCAGCTCGCAGAGCAGTTCTGCAACCGGGTATCCCTGACAGCCATATTGCCTTGAGATTGTTATACATGGATGGGGTTTTGCGGCCCTGTTCAGTTTTGCGGCTTTTTCCTTCTGTTTACGATTATACTCCTCAAGGGCTCCGATCCTCAGATCAACTGACGGTATGAAAAGATTGTCTGGCATTTTTTTGTCCTTTTCTATCTGCTGTAGATGTTGTGAAAAGTTTATCGTAAAAAACAGAATCTGCAAATATCCATGTAGTCAAGATGGTTTGTTGACAAAAAGAGTTTAAGAAGTAATAATTCCTAACAAATAAAAATTTAAGGCATTGCAATGTTTAACAAATACACACAGGACCAGCTTGAAAAAATGATGGATCTGTTTACTGTTGCATGTAGAGAGGCCGGACTTAAGGTTACTCACCAGCGAACAGAGATTTATCGAAAACTTCTTCAGGTTCCTGACCATCCTTCTGCCGAGACCCTGCATAAAAGACTTCTGCCCACACTGCCCACCATTTCCCTTGATACTGTCTACAGGACCCTTGCGACACTGGAACAGTACGGCCTTGTCTCAAGGATTCAGACAGCAGAGAGTCAGGCTCGTTTTGAGGCCGTAATTTCCTCACATCACCACATCATCTGCAGCAATTGCAAACAGGTACTTGATTTTGAATGGCCCTCACTTGAAAATCTGGACTTACCGGCATCGCTGGGGGATTGGGGACAGATACGCTCGAAAAATATAGTTGTATACGGTGTCTGCAATAACTGTTCAGCTTCTTGAAGCCTTCATTCTGAAATCTAAATGAAAAAGGTTATCGAAAAACCTGTTGGTTTTTAATTAAATCTGTTTTTACCTCCTCAGCAAAAAGGAAACAGGTCCTATCTTTCTGTTTTTCCTCTGAGCACACTCAGTAAACTGCTTTTCCCATGTTGATCCGATTACTTATGCCGACTATTGTCTGAGGAAGCATCTGGCTCCTCTATACGTTCATTATGCAAGAAAGAGGTTGTTGCAGATAAGCCGCAATTTCAGTCAGTTGGCTTTTAAGCCTGAGACCTTTCTATAATAGTTGCTTCCCCACTGCCGGACGGAACTTGACACAAGCTGTGTTATGTTGTATGTTCAAGCCATGAAAACTAAAACATATCTCATATCGGAACTGGAACAGTTAACCGGCCTGGCAAGGCGCACTATTCATTTCTACGTACAAAAAGGGCTGGTGCCCGCCCCATCCGGAAAGGGTGGGCCTGCGCGTTACGCAGAGGAATCGCTGCTGCGTCTGCAGATAATCCGGGTTCTGCAGGGCTCCCACCTTAAACTTGATGGAATAAGGGAGGCGCTGGATGGGATGGATTCTGTGCAGATGCGTCAGATGGTTTCCCAGGCCGAGACAGGCCACAAGGTATGGGACAATGAGGCGCTTGAGAGCTGGGTTGCCCCTGCAACGCCGGTTGCCCCGCTTTCCAGCAACAGGAATTTTTCCTTTGCCCGGCTTGGCAACCTGCAGACGGAAGAGGCCAGGCCAAATCTTCTGACCGGTATCAAGAGGCAGCAGAATCAAACCGGGGAGAGATGGGAGAGGTTTCAGGTGTCAGACGGCATTGAGCTGAACATCAGGGAAGAGCATGCCGACAAGGCTCAGCAGTTACTGCAGAGCCTCTTGCGGGAACTGAAAAAAACTACAGTACATGGAGGTGTCAGATGATCAGCGCAACAGTTAAATATGATTACCCGGCAGTGCCGCTGAATGAGCAGTTTACCATGCGTGTCATGCTTGGCGTGGCTGGCGACAGGGCTGAAACAGTCGCAATCCCCCTTAATCTGGGGCTGGTGCTTGATAAATCCGGCTCCATGTCCGGCAGCCCCATCGCCCAGCTCAACAGCGGCCTCCAGCAG
>CAZXTZ010000030.1:10173-12155 GCA_964643645.1 uncultured Geobacteraceae bacterium | reverse complement strand
TGTCCGGCAGCAAGCTTTCAAAGGCCCTTGAATCTGTAAAAATGATAGCCGGAATGCTGAAGGGGGATGAACATCTGACAATAGCTGTGTTTGACAGCAGAGCAGAGCTGATTCTGCCGGCTACAAAAGGGTCGGAGCTTAAGAATATTGAACAGCTCCTCTCCAGCGTAGCAGCAGGGAGCAACACCAACATGGGGAGCGGCTATAAACTGGCGTATGAACAGCTGCTTGCTGTCATGGGGAGAAATGTCAGCCGTCTGGCCATCCTGAGCGATGGCATGGTAAATGAAGGGCTGAACAACATGCAGCTCTGCGCAAAGGCTGAGGATTATCAGCGACAGGGGATAAGCACCACTACCTTCGGGGTCGGGGATGACTTTGACGAACTGCTGATGACAGAAATGGCGCAAAACGGCGGCGGAACCGCCTACTTCATTGATCAGCCATCCGACTCGGTGGCAGTTTTCAGGGAAGAGCTTGATGCCCTTCGTAATCTGGCAGCGCCCCACTGCTCAGTAACATTCATTCCAAAGCAGGACGGTATCAGATGCACACAGCTGAACAGTTATCAGGCCCCCACTGCAACAAGCTGGATGCTTGGCGATATCTCTTCCGCAGAAACCAGAAACCTGGTGCTGGAACTTGAACTGCCCGGATTTACTCAGGCAGGGGAACAGCTGTTGGGTGAACTCCAGATAACATGGACGGAGCTGGCAAACGGGAGTGAAAATACTGAAAAGAGCCTAACCATTCCTGTTGTTGTAAAGAGCGTCACCCTTGAGCAGTTCAACGAAATAAAACCTGATGACGCCGTTACTATAGAAGCTGCGCTTTTGACAATCGCCAGAGCCAAACGGACAGCCCGGGATATGGGAAGGGATCGTAAATATGATGAAGCAGCAGAGCTTCTTGAAACCATAGCCACACAGATTGAGGGGCTTGAACTGGAAGACAGCCAGCTTACCAAAGAGCTGGAAGATATCAGGGAGCGGGCAACACGCCTGCGTAATGAGCGCGAAAGGTTTATGAGCGCCCGGGAACAGAAATCCATGATGTATGAATCAGACCTGATGAGCAAAGGGAAGCGGAGCTCCTATATGTCATGCAAGGAGCGCTACATACGGGAGGCCATGGCCCGCAGCAACGACGGCTCTGATATTGTGGTCGTTTACCGGGAGGTTACCGGCAGAGGCAGACTTGGAACAGCGATACCTGCGGCAGGCAGCACAGTGAATCAGTTTCTGGTTGATCTGGCAGAAGTTATGGGGGACGACAGCTACCGGAAGAGCTACGGCAGAGACTGGCTTCTGCAGCATGAAGCAACCGGCCGGGTCTTTGATATTGGCCCCGGCTGGGCAGAAGCGCAGGGGAAAGCGGATGATGACCGCGACATCACACTTTCAGGACTGCAGCCAGGCAGTTCACTGCGTGCCCTGCCTATAGATCCCCCTGTATCCGGCAGGCTCCTGGTGCCTGACAATCTGATGCTGCTGGATCTTGCACCGATTCTGAAAACTGCAAATCTTCCAGTTCAGGAACAGTACGATCCGGATCAGCCGACCTGCGATTTTCTTGCAAAGATATACTACCTGATATCCAGCGTAGTAAAGCCCAACACCTACGGTAGCAGCTGGGTGTTGCGGGAGGTGGATACCTGCAGGATATTTGATGTCGGCAGCGCCTGGGCGCGCTCAATGGGTATACTTGCCGATACCCGTCCGCTGGCAGCAGTCGGCATCAGGGGGGGCACAACAATACAGATAGTCAACCTTATGCCGGATGTTTATTGAAGGGGCTGACAGTTGAGAAGTTGCGTGCCGGAAAAGGAGGGAAACAAGGCGATAGCATCAGAGAACAGGTAATTTTGCTTGTAAGGGAGACTGTTTGACCGTCAGTTGCACGTAGTGTATACAGACAACTTAACCTTAAATTCTGAAATAATCTGCAGCTGTTCAGTTCGGAAAACACCACACACTGTGTGG
>CAZXTZ010000030.1:428-10150 GCA_964643645.1 uncultured Geobacteraceae bacterium | reverse complement strand
AGAAGCAAAATTTTGCGTCTCTACAAAGGCGACAATGACCGACAAGTTCAAAGATAAATTCCGACCAGAGACAACGAGGTTGAAAAGTTGGAACTACTCTTCAGCAGGGTATTACTTTGTGACGATTTGCGAGAAAAACAGGTGTCTTGTTTTCGGCGATATCTCCAACAAGACACTGGCACTAACTCCGTTAGGGCGAACTGCTATGGATTGCTGGTCCTCAATACCGGAACATTTTCCATTCGTCGAATTGGATTCATTCTGCATCATGCCAAACCATATTCACGGGATAATCATCATCAATTCTGGTGATTCCGTAGAGACGCAAAATTTTGCGTCTCTACAACATTGTAACCCAGGAAACAAATTTGGCCCGCAATCTCAAAACCTGGCATCAATCATCCGTGGTTTCAAAATTGGTGTTACAAAATATGCCCATGAAAATGACATCGATTTTGCTTGGCAGCCCCGATACCATGACCGCATTATTCGCAATGAACAAGAATTGTTTGCTATACGCACCTATATTCGCAATAACCCCTTGGAATGGGCACAAGATGAATATGTCATTGATGCTGTCAGTCCTGGCATTTGTAGAGACGCAAAATATTGCGTCTCTACGATTGCAGACGGTGCTGCGGGAGGCGTTTGATGGAAGTTAGGCTGGCCAGGTAGCAGAATTCTTTAACAACAAACAGAAAGTTAATGTAGTTACAAACCATTCCGAAGTTGCGGAGGTTATGATGATTTCAAAAATTTCTATTAATAGATTCAAGGGTTTTAACCGGATTGAAATCTGGTGATGATTTCAGAGACGCAAAATATTGCGTCTCTACGATTGCCGTTTAATGTATTTGAAAAGGTCACACAGTGCGTGACGAATTGGAATTACCAACAATGACCGACAAATTCAAAGACAAATACTGTGCAAGTTGGTGACAAAATGCCACCGACAGAAAATGGAATTTGCATACGGGAAAAACATCATCCATACAGGTGGCCAAATATGCCGACTCCACGCGGGTCAATCTGATAGAAAACCGCGATTTTGGCCGCTGCTCGCTGGTAAAGGCTCTCAAAGGGGTTCTGGAGCGGATGGATGTGGAAAACACCATCTACACCAAGATTGGCTACCCCTTGCGGGAAGAGAGGGAGATGATCCATGGCCGGGCCATGCGGGAGGCGGTCATCAACGCTGTTGTACACAACGACTATTCAAACGGTGTAAGCCCAAAGTTTGAGTTCTTTTCCGACCGTCTGGAAATAACCTCTGCCGGGGGGCTTCCTTACGGTGTAACAGAAGAGGATTTCTTCAATGGCTATTCCTCCCCCCGCAACAAAGAGATCATGCGGGTCTTTCGCGATCTGGAGATAGTTGAGCAACTCGGTTCAGGTGTGCCGCGCATCCTGGAAAAATACGGGCGCGATGCCTTCGAGATCCGTCCCAACTTTGTGAGGGTAATTTTCAACTACGATAAATCCTTTGCCGAACAGACTCCTGAAATCTCATCATCGGGGGCCCAGTCAAGGGCCCAGTCGGGGGCCCAGTCAAGGGCCCAGTCATCCATCTTGTCCGCTTTGGTGAATGAGCCACTCTCTGCCTCAGAACTAACTGCGATACTTGGGTTGGAAACCAAAACCGGAGCGTTCAAGCGAGCCATCCAGGAACTACTTCAGAAACAGCTCATCGAATATACCCTGCCTGACAATCCCAAAAGCCGACTGCAAAAATATCGCCTTAGCGACAAGGGGCGTGCATTGTCGGAAGCTTCAAATAAAGGATAAAGCCATGCTGCAATGAAGGTGAAAGGGGGCATGGTTGAGGGTGTGATGGTTATGATATCCGCAGGGTGTATGGCGTGCAAAAGGAAATCTGGTGCTGATTTCAGATTGCTGTTTAATGGATAGAACAATTGTAGAACAATTGGGGTCAGGCTTTTATTATTGCAGTGTCACGCTAATGCAAATATTGCAAGCCTGACACCAGAGGCACGGTACGCCAAAGGAGGCAATTATGGAGATCTACTCTGTTGAGGTAACCACGATAGACGGTGTTGTGCAGAGTATGGACAGCTATCGTGGCAAGACGCTGCTGATTGTCAATGTTGCAAGCCGGTGCGGTTTTACATCCCAATATGCGGGGTTGCAGACGCTTTACGACACCTATCGGGATATGGGACTTGTGGTGCTTGGTTTTCCCTGTGATCAGTTTGGACATCAGGAACCGGGTGATGAGGAAGAGATTAAAAATTTCTGCTCGCTTACCTACAACGTCACATTCCCGATGTTTTCAAAGATTGAGGTTAACGGCAGCAACGCTCATCCGCTGTATAGATATCTCAAGTCTGCAAAAAAAGGGCTGCTCGGCACAGAAGCGATCAAATGGAACTTCACAAAATTTCTTGTTGCCGCGGATGGTAAGGTACTCAAGCGGTATGCGCCAACCGATACTCCGGCAAGCATTGCTGCGGATCTGGCAGAAGTGTGTAGAGAGGCAAAATCTTGCGTCTCTACGGTGGGTGGGGATTGATTACACAGGTCGCAGAGCAGCAGGCTCTCTTTGGGAGGTATTGCTCGAAGGCAGCAACACATTCAGCATCCCATTTTGTACCGGACCCTTTTTTAAGGATAGCCAGGGCTGCCTCATGGGACATCCCTTTCTGGTATGGCCGGTCGGTGGTCATTGCGTCAAAACCGTCTGCAACCGCTATTATTCTGGCTCCGTGCGGTATTTTGTCGCCAGGAATACAACAGGGATAACCTTTGCCGTCTACCCTCTCGTGATGACACTTTATAATATCTACCACATCACCAAGGAATTCCAGTTGGCCCAGAATATCCGCCCCAACTGAAGGATGGGACATTATCTCTTTTACAACATCCGGCGGGTTTTTTGCCTCGTGTGGTTGAAATATCCGGTCAGAGCATCCGATTTTACCTATGTCGTGCAGAACCCCGGCAGTCTGATTCTGTTCAAGTCCCATTTCTACGGCTATCCCGGCAGCAATTTCGGCAACTCTCTCCGCATGGCCCCGTGTGTATGCGTCGCGGGCCTCCAGCGCCTGGGCCATTGCCGATACTGTCTGTAATGAATTTTCCTTTATCCGGCCGTTAAGCTCCCTCAGTTCCTCAACAAGCATCTCAAGTTGATACTCCCTTGCCTCAACCTTGACCATCATCATCCCCATGGCCTCGGCTATGGTGCGTATAGGCTCCGGAGTATCTGTTCCGGTAAGTTCCATTATGTCGTTCGAGTAGTTGCCGGCAGCAATATTTTCGATCAGCTCAAGCAGGCGGGCCAGTTCCGTGCTAGCGGGATTCATGCGTTCCTCCTTTTTGTTCATCTGCTTTAGCCTGTGATTCTGGTTTGTTCCACCGTGAAATGGTCTTTATCAGCGCCTGTTTGTCAACCGGTTTGGTAAGGAAGTCATCCATACCGGCAGCCAGGCAGTGCTGGCGCTCATCCTCAAAGGCGCCGGCTGTCAGGGCAATGACAGGGATATGTCCTGAACTGCTCTGCTGCTCCCAGTTCCGTATCTTTTCAGTTGCCAGAAAACCGTTAAGAACCGGCATCTGGCAATCCATCAGAACCAGATCGAAAGCTGCCCCGGCGGTAATGCTGTCTACCGCCTGCTGCCCATTTTCGACACAGGTTACAGTCGCATCACAATTTTTCAGCATTATCTCAATGATTTTCATGTTGACGATATTGTCCTCAACCACCAGAACATGGGTGCCTGTCAATGACTCAGGCAGTTGCGGCTCAACATCTGCGGAAGCCTTGATCTCTTCAGCCGCAGAGGCCAGTCCGAGCTTGACCTTGATCCAGAAGGTTGAGCCTTTGCCGGGTTCACTTTCTACCCCTGCTTCTCCATCCATTGCAGAGGCAAGGCTCCGTACGATTGAAAGTCCGAGGCCGGTACCTGCTATCTGGTCTGTTTCAGAGCCCCCCAGCTGAGAAAATGTCTGGAACAGTAGCGCCTGTTTTTCCTTTGGTATACCGTCGCCGGTATCGGTCACTGCAAACCTTAGCAGGGCATGGTCATCACCCCTCTCCAGCTCTTCGGCCTGTACAGTTATGCTCCCTTTATTCGTAAACTTTATTGCGTTGCTTACCAGGTTGGAGATCATCTGGCGCAGCCGGATGGCATCGCCACTGTAGCGCTGTTCCTGCTTCCCCTGCCAGTTGAGGTTGAGTTGCAGCCCCTTATGGGTTGCCATTTCGCTGAATAATGATTTTATCTCCTGCATCAGCGGAGCCGGAGAGAAGTCAACCGGGGTCAGCTCTATCTTCCCTGCCTCTATCTTGGAAACATCAAGAATATCGTTTAACAGCGACATCAGCGTCTTGCCGGAGTTCAGAAGGGTACGGGCATAGTCAAGTCGTTGCTCTTCCTTGAGGGATGGCGTTAATAGCAGTTGTGCCATACCCAGAACACCATTCATAGGGGTGCGTATCTCGTGGCTCATGGTTGCCAGAAAACTTGATTTGGCCTGGCTGCTGGCAATGACAGCCTGCTGTTCATGGTCAATTTTGAGGATGAAGTAGTAAATAAGCGCATAAATGAACGATAAAACCACAAGTGTGATGAGAGAGAGTATCCATACAACCTTGTTGGCCTCCGTAAGATGCCCGGTCAGGGGTACTCTGATTGAAATAAGTGCGCGAATGGAATTGGGACTTTCATGGAACCCCCGCACACTGCCGTATGCGGCTACCATCTCAGCAGGGGCATCTTTGGGATCGCCATGACATTTGAGGCAGGCTTTGCTTGAACGGTCAACCGGAATTGCAACATGCAGGGTAGGGACGCCGTTTTGCTGCACAATCTCTTTCACTTCGCGGGTCTCTCCGCGATTCATCCTGGCCAGGAGAGCGCTTTCAAATGAATCTGCCTGATTGATAAGATTGCGCGGGTTATCGGTGGCCAGCTTGAAGTAGAGGGGGGGCAGCCCCTCCTTCTCTCTTTCCTTTGCAAGCAGCTCTTTGGTGTTACGGGCAATATATGTGAACGACATCACCTTGGGGGAGAAGTACTCCTTGTAGAGCTTGCCTTCCCCTTGCAGACGGTAGATCTCCGGACGCTGGATCTCTGCCACATAACGGTGGACAGCCTTATGGTTAAGCAGAACATCAAGAGCTGTCTTCTTTGCCTCCGTAATTGCATATTCCTGCATTTTATGGTGGTAGAACAGCACCAGTATGACAAATGCGGCCACAAAGATTGGCAGCAGGATGATCAGTTTCTGCCTGTTTTTCGGAAGCACAGGAAAGAATGAAATTTTATCGGTTTTCACATAGCCTCCAGTGCTGAAAGGATTGTTGGATATAACATATTTATTTACTTCGTTAACAAAAGGCTCAAGGCCATTACAGCCATCCCGCCAACCAGGCCCAAAAGGCTGTCGTGCCCCTTGCCGTATGCCCGGCTTGTCGGCAGCAGTTCATCAAGGCTTATGTATACCATGATTCCTGCCACTCCACCGAAAAGAATGCCCATTACCTGAGAAGGTATTGCTCCTGTGTCTCCACCCAAAAAGAGTCTCAGTAGCATATAGGCCACAATGGCGCCTACCGGCTCGGCCAGGCCGCTCATAACAGAATAGAAAAAGGCTTTTTTCCGGTTTCCGGTGGCGTAGAAGATTGGAACCGAAACCGAGATCCCTTCCGGTATGTTATGCAGGGCAACGGCAATTGCAATGGCAACCCCTAGAGAGGGATCTTGCAGGGCTGCAAGAAATGTTGCAAGACCTTCGGGAAAATTATGTATGCCAATGGCAAGGGCAGTAAAAAGACCCATCCGCATCAGTTTTGTATGTTGCAGGTTATGGTGGTGATCGCCTGAACCTGCAGGTTCAGCAGCAAAATCAGGAATCGGCGCGGCAGGGTTGTGGAGCGGTGCCGTTTCAGCCTCCGAGTGGGTTTCATGGGGGTTTTCCGCAGCCGGAATCAGGTTGTCAATCAGACCTATCAACAGAATGCCGCCAAAAAACGAGCCCACATTTACCCAATGTCCCCAATATGGTCCGTAGGTTGAGGTCAGGGCAGCAGTCCCTTTTACAAATATCTCCACAAAGGAGACGTACAGCATAACACCCGCTGAAAAACCGGTGGCAACCGACAGGAAGCGGTAGTTTGTACGCTTGGCAGTAAATGCAATGGCGCTTCCTATACCGGTTGCCATGCCGGCAAAGAGGGTCAGGCCCAGGGCAATCCATACATCCTGCATCAAGGTTCTCCTCTCCGGCAGAACAAAAGCGCATTATCCCACAGCCAATGGTTTTGAAAATTCAGCTTTACTTGCACTCAAGCCCTTTTTTAAGGTTCTCCAGGTTCTTTCTCATAAGGCTGATGTAGGTTGCGCCTGACTGAAGGTCATCCTTTCCCACATTGTGAAGATTGTGCAGCGGCAGTACCGATGCTCCGCTTTCCCGTGCAATGGCTTCTGTAAGACGCGGCGAAACCATTTCTTCGCTGAAGACATATTTTACTCCAGAACTTTTAACCTGTTTTACCAGTTCAATCATTCTTGCCGGATTCGGTTCTGCATCGGCGTTTACAGATACAGCAGCTTCATACTGCAACCCGTAGCGGTTGGCAAGATAACCAAAGGCATAGTGTCCTCCGTGCAGCAAGGTATGCCTGGCGCAGTGCGAAAGCGCTGCGCGGCAGTCTGTGTCAAGCAGTGTAAGCTGCTGTTTGAGTCTGGCTGCGTTTGCAGAATAGAAAGCAGCGTTTGCCGGATCCCTGGCAACCAGGGCCTGGACAATGTTGTCAACCATCTTTTCAGCATTTGAGGGATCAAGCCAGATGTGTGGATCAACCGGCGGGTGGTGGTGATGATGCCCTTTGGTCTGATGTCCATGGCTGTCGTGATTTTTTTCGTGGTTGTGTCTCGATATTGCCGGTTGCAGAGTTATGCCCTGGCTTGCGTCAACAACAGTTACACCTGTTTTGCCAAGGCCGGATATGAATTTTTCCGCCCAGGGTTCCATATATCTGTTGGTGTAGATAAACAGGGCCGCCCGAACTGTTTTGGCAGCGTCTTCGGGCCGGGGTTCAAAGGCATGGGCTTCCACCCCAGGGGGAAGAAGCAGTATTACCTCTGCCCTGTTGCCGCAAATTGCCCTTGAAAAGTCGTAGAGCGGGAAAAGGGTTGTTACGACAACCGGTTTTCTGGTCGCTGACTGTTGGGAATCTGATTTTTTCCCCTGGCAGGCGGTAATGGCTGAAATTGCTATCAGCAATAAAATCAGCAGAATAATCCGTTTCACGTCGAAGCTCCTTTACAAAAAATAACACGTACTGGATAGGGTTACCCCTCGAAAATATGGGATGCAAAAACGAGCTGGTCTGATTTACCCATCACAAGCACTATATCATCTGCCCTGAACTGCCATACCGGGTCAGGGTTTGAGTTTACCTCATCACCCCTTTTGATGACAAGAACGGTTGCCCCTGAGCGTTCACGAAGGAGTCCGTCCTTAAGTTGAGAGCCCTCTATCCTTGATCCGGGATGTACGCGGAATGTTGCAAGCTCAACACCGGAAAGATAGCCTGATATGCCGGTTGCGTGGCTGTGTCGTCGGGATATGGTGCGAAACATCTGGTAGGAATCGCGTCTTATTTCGGCAATGCAGTGATCTATCTGATCGTGCGGAATCAGATAGGTACGCAGAACCCGCGAGAAGATCTCCACTGATGTTTCAAACTCCTCAGGCACAACATCATTAACGCCAAGCTGATAGAGCGGCTCCATCTCGGCCACATAACGGGTTCGGACAATAAGGTGTATGTTTGGCCGCAGCTGTCGGGCCATTGCAGCCACCCTGCGGGTTGCAGTGGCATCTGATATTGCTATGACAATAATCCGGGCTTTTTCGATCAGTGCGTGGGAGAGTATCTCCGGCCTTGACGCATCTCCAAAAATAATCCGTGTGCCATTTTTCCGTTCCGTCTTTACAGTGTGGTGGTTCGTCTCTATGGCGATATAGCGGATATCGTTTCCGTTAAGCACCCTGGCCAGATTTTTTCCGTTAACACCGAAACCCACTATTATTACATGGTCATTCATTGGAAAACGGTCGTGGCTGGTTCCGGTTATTCTTGAACCTCTGCGCAGCATGGGGGGCAGACGGAGAGAAATGCGGTTTGCAAGTGGTTCTGCATATATCAGAAAAAACGGGGTAAGGGCCATTGTTGCAACCGATGCAGCCAGGAACAGCTGGTACTGATCGCCCTGCAGAAGGCCGAACTTCTGGCCGCTGTGGGAAAGGACAAAGGCGAATTCACCCACCTGAGCCAGCAGAAGGCCGCTTATGATTGCCGGTTTGGGCGGAAAACCCAGAACAAGCGCAGCTCCTGTGGCTACAACCCATTTGATCAGAACGATGCCAAGAACAAGAAGAATGACTGTAAGCGGATGTCTTAACACAGTGGCAGGATCAAGCAGCATGCCGACTGATATGAAAAAAAGGCTCATAAAGGCATCGCGGAATGGAATTATATCCCCCATAACCTGATGGCTGTATTCGGATTCGGATATGGCAAGCCCTGCGATGAAGGCCCCAAGGGCAAGTGAGAGTCCCACCTGTGCGGTTAGAAAGGCGGTTCCGAAGCCTACAAAGATGATGGTAAGGATAAAAAGCTCCCTGCTTTTTGCCTTTACAACCTGGTTGAATATCCAGGGAACCGCAATTCTTGCGCTGAAGTGAGAAACTACCACAACAACAAGGGCCTTTGCCGAGACAATGGCAATGCCGGAAATACCGTCACCTGCCCCGCCCAGGAAGGGTGTGAAGAGCATCAGCGGCACAACGCATAGATCCTGGAAGATGAGAATTCCGAGGCAGGTCTTGCCGTGGGGGGTGTCCATCTCTCCGGCATCCATAAGCAGCTTCATCAGAATTGCGGTGCTGGAAAGTGATACAAGAAATCCGAAAAAAACCGACTGCTGCAATGAAAGCCCCAGGGCAACCCAGAGAACTGCAACAAGGATGATGCTTACACCAACCTGAAGACCGCCACCCCACAGCACAAGATGTTTTATCCGCAGCAGTTCCTTAAGTGAAAATTCAATTCCGATGGTAAATAGCAGCAGAACCACACCAATTTCCGCCATCTGTTCAACCTGGTGGGTGTCCTCTATAAGCCCCATTGTATATGGGCCAGCAACTATGCCGGTGCATAAAAAGCCGATTATCGAAGGTAGCTTGAAATGGCGGAAAAGCACCACCGTTATGAGGGCCAGACCGAACAGCAGCACAAGGTCTTTTAGAAGATTGAATTCCATCGGTTACTCTTTTCAGGAATGGTTCTCAAAATGAAGGGTCATTTTACACACCGGATCTGTTCCACCTGCCTTCTCTATCCATCAACCTTCATCATCCTGCCGTCTTTCATGACTTCAAAGCTCTCCCCCCGCCACACAACCCTGTTCCCCAGAAAGGCCAGAGCCCAAGTGATGGATGCCAGAACATCCCGGACAGGCAGCAGCCACCCCCAGGCGGGAAGCATCATGTCCTTTGCCCAGAGGCGGCTGTATATGGCTGATACCGGAAGCCGCACCGCATACAGAAGCAGTATTGCCAGCAGGCTGTGAATGTTGAAGCCTGCGATTACAGCAGCAATAACAGCCAGCCCCGGCAGGGTGATGCCTGATGCAAGGTAGCCGCCAGGACGGCTCACGCGCATTGTGCGGGCCCAGCGGAGTTGCCTGGTA
>CAZXTZ010000030.1:0-418 GCA_964643645.1 uncultured Geobacteraceae bacterium | reverse complement strand
TTGTCCTTGCCCATCTGATCTGACGGGAAAGAAGGTCTTTGAGGCGTTCCGGTTTCATCATGCTTTCAACAAACTGGCTGTCCAGAGCAAGCTTCCAGCCCGCAAGGTGGATCTTGTTGCCCAGCTGATAATCATCTGCAAGGTAATCAACAAGGGCTTCAAGTCCGCCGATGTCTGTCAGGGCCTTTCTTCGCACTGCCATTGAAGCGCCAAGGGCAAATGATAATCCCTCCAGCCTGAGGGCTGTCAGCACGTTGGGGGTCATCTCGCAACTGAAGGCAAGTGCCTCCAGTGCTGTCACCGGCCCATGAACCTTTCTGGAGCAGTAGGGTGATGTGACAAGGCCCACTGAAGTGTCTTCAAAATGACTGGCCACTGAGGCAAGGAAGTCTGTCTGCACCCTTATATCGCTATCGCA
>CAZXTZ010000029.1:11728-21714 GCA_964643645.1 uncultured Geobacteraceae bacterium | reverse complement strand
TCTACAAGAAAAAGGGAGAGTTCTTGAAGTGTCCGAAAGAAGGGTGCGACTGGACCAGTGCATGAGTTCAACTTTAGAGTCCCGTATAGGCTGATTTGTTGTACCAAAGACCCCAAAGGAAACTTTGGGGTCTTTGTGCAGGGAGTTTCTTAGATATGTTAACGGCTAAAATGAGCTATTCTGAAAGATTTAAACAGATTTTGTACTGGGAAACTATCAATAGCATTAAAGGCACAAAAAGCTGACTTAAGTAATGCCGGGTTTAACTGCGTAATAACCCGCCCTTCATTACGCAGTTAAAATCTCAATTACCGAGTTTGATGGTCGTTTAAAGGAAGTAATTGAAGATATGTGAACATATAAAAATCGGCATCCGGGCTGCTAGCCACGGCAGTGAACAGGTATTACCGATCTTCAACTATTACAATAAATTTGGCAGCACCCGGCATGTCAATGGTAAGACCAGCAGACCGATAGAGCTACTGTACGCCACCAGGAAAAGTCATGTGAACTACGTTGTAGGCGATACCGACAGTTGGGAGCAGATAGCCGCCAAAACCCTGGAGGAATTGCCACAGATCGAAAGCTATGTGAAAAACTCCTTCCTCGGGTTTGCTGTCCCTTATGTGGCCGATGGCAAGGACAGGCTTTATTTCCCGGACTTTGTAGCCCGCTGCAAAAAGAAGGGTGGCACCCGAATCAACCTGATAGTAGAGATAACCGGCATGGCAAAGGATAAGGCCATGAAGAAGGACTACGTCAACACCCGCTGGCTCCCGGCTGTTAATAGCGTGCGGGAGAAGTACGGCTATGACGAATGGCGGTTTATAGAAATCGCCGGTGACATCCGGGACATCAAAAATCAGCTTATTGCAGCGATAGAGGGAGCAGTAACGGCGTGATTATCTACCTGGACGAATCTGGAAACCTCGGTTTTGATTTTTCCAAAGCCGGCACATCCAAAACATTCATCATTACCCTGCTGGTTTGTAACGACCGGGAATCAGTCAACGGCTTCAAAACTGCCGTTCGCCGTACATTGAAGCACAAGATCAACAAGAAAAAAGGTGCGTTTAACGCCAGGGAGTTGAAAGGAAGTGAAACCCTCTACGGTGTCAAGGCGTACTTCTATCGTCAGCTTCCCCAGGATGGTTGGTGTATTTACTCGGTTGTCCTGGACAAGCAACGTTTACTTGCATCCATGGTTAAACTGCCGGAAAAGAAGAAAATCTACAATTTTCTTGCCCGGTTCATTCTTGAAAAATTGCCGTTAAGCACCGTTGACAGCCCGAATGTAATGTTGGTGGTTGACCGTTCTAAAGGCAAAGAAGAGATATACGAGTTCAATGAGTACGTCACCAACCATCTTGAAGGTTTGTTGCCGCTGAACGTGACACTTTATATCAGCCATGAACAATCTCATGACAATACCGGTCTACAGGCGGTTGACTCATTTTGTTGGGGGATTTTCAAGCGACATGAGACTGGAGACGAAGAATGGTACGCAATGTTTAAGGAACGAGTGGATGGAGAATTCATCTACCCGGAAAAAGGACAATAAAAAAGACGGCCCCTAGTATGTCTAATTCCCGAAGCTTGGCGCCGAATGGGCGGAACGCTGGGGGCACATAATAGGACTTACCCGTCTTGAGTCAACTGTATATATTATTTTGAAGCATAGTCAAGCGAATCTTCACGAGGCTACCCATGCCGGAAATAGACTCCATCAAACATAAATCCGCCACTTTCTTGACGGCAACGGACGGATGGCGCGGTTGTTGACGGTTCTGCTGTTGTACTATCACGGTTATGAAGTGGGGCGGTACATCAGCCTGGAAAGGATTGTAGAACAGAGCAAGGAATCCTATTACGAGACACTGTACATATCCTCGCAAGGGTGGCATGAGGGAAATCATGACATCCTGCCTTGGATGGAATATCTGCTTTCAACCATATTGGCAGGTTATCGTGAGTTTGAAGGGAGGTTTGGTAAAATCTCATCCGGTGCGGGTAGTAAAACCGATATGATACTAAATGCGATTGATGGAATGATTGCAGATTTCGGTATCTCTGATTTGGAACGGTCATGCCTGATGGTCAGTCGGGACATGATCCGGCATGTTCTTGTAACACTGCGGAATGAAGGTAAAATTGAAAATTTGAGTAGGGGTAAGTATGCCAGATGGCGCAAACTTAAAGCGGTAAAGAATAAGTTTAATGTGGTAATAGATAGCCAGTTATTACCACATTAAAGCTGACATTACCGCATTAAACTGCAAAAGTTAACTACGTAATGCCGGGTTTAACTGCGTAATAACCCCCTCGTCATTACGTAGTTAAAATGTTCATTACCGAGTTAAAACTATATGTCGATTGATTCGACATATAGGGAAAACGTGTCGAAAAAATAGTAAAATTTCGACGCGTCTGCTGAACATGTCGATTTCATCGACATATCAAAACGAGGCAGTTAGAAAAATCAGCTTGGAGAATCTTTTGTCTGACAGCATAGAACAATCTAAAAGAGTCACCATAATCGGCGCCGGCCTTGCCGGCTGCGAGGCTGCCTGGCAGGCTGCAGAACTTGGCGTTAAGGTTAATCTGTATGAGATGAAGCCTCACCGCTACTCCCCTGCCCATTCATCCGAGGGTTTGGCGGAACTGGTCTGTTCCAACTCCCTGCGGGGTGTTGACCTCTCCAATGCGGTTGGTCTGCTTAAGGAGGAGCTGCGGCGTTGCGGTTCCCTGATTATGCAGGCTGCTGATGCTACCAGAGTTCCGGCTGGTGGCGCGCTGGCTGTTGATCGTGACCTGTTTTCCTCATGGATAACCGAACGGATCTCCTCCCATCCCAATATTACCCTGGTTCGGGAAGAACTGGCCTGTCTGCCCTCTGAAGGTCTTATTGTTATAGCTACAGGCCCTCTTACAAGCGATGCCCTTGCACAGGAAATTTCCAGAATGGCTGGTGACCGTCTTTACTTCTATGACGCCGTGGCCCCTATTGTCTCACTGGAATCACTTGATAAGACTAAAATCTATGCTGCATCCCGTTATGGTAAGGGGGATCCAGAAGATTATCTGAACTGCCCTATGGATAAGGAACAGTATGACGCTTTTATTGCTGAATTGAAGAATGCTGAAAAGGTGACGTCACACGATTTTGAGAAAGTTGTGCATTTTGACGGCTGCATGCCGATTGAAGAGATGGCTGACCGTGGTGATGAGACCCTGCGGTTCGGCCCTATGAAGCCTGTGGGGTTGCCTGTTCCTGAAACCGGGAAGGAACCTTACGCAGTTGTTCAGCTGCGGGCAGAAACCAGGGAGAAAACGCTTTATAATATAGTGGGATTTCAGACAAAGATGACCTGGCCGGAGCAGCGCCGGGTGCTGCGGATGATCCCTGGGCTTGAGAAGGCCGAGTTTGTCAGGCTTGGTGTGATGCACCGCAACACCTTCATAAATTCCCCTTGCCTGCTCCTGCCCACCCAGCAGCTTAAATCCGATCCGCGAATTATTTTTGCCGGACAGATTACCGGTGTTGAAGGGTATGTGGAATCAGCGGGAAGTGGCTTTCTGGCAGGGCTTGCCGTGTCAGCTCTTATAACAGAAAAGCAGTTTCAGCTTCCACCTGAAGAGACAGCCCTGGGAGCCTTGATTTACCATATAACCAATGCCTATGCCCGCCATTTTCAGCCGATGAACGTAAACTACGGACTGTTCCCGCCTCTTGAAGGCAGGGTGAAGAAGAAGGATCGCAAGCTGTTGCTGGCCGAGCGGGCATTGGCAGCTCTGGACAAATGGCGCAATGAAAGGCTATGCTTCTAAAAAGATATCAGATCTGTCTGACAAGTCTGACAATGAGGACCTCCCCATGCCCGACCAAACCAGCGCCATTCTTGAGCGCATTGAAGAACAGCTTAAGAAATGCGTAAAGTGCGGCACCTGCCGCTCAAACTGTCCTGCCTTCACTGCTTTCCAGCGTGAGCCGGCCACCGCCCGTGGCAAGCTTACCCTTGTCCAGCATCTGCTCAAAGATGATATTGATCTTGATGACCAGACCTATCTGGCCATGTCCAAATGTCTGCTATGCGGCAGTTGCGTGGATAAGTGCCCCAATGATGTGCCTACTGACGAGATTGTTATAGCCGCCCGGGAGGCGCTGGCAAAAAAGCGTGGGCTTACCACATTCCACAAGGCTGTGGGGCAGGTTATTCAGAGCCGCACAAGAATGAAGCTTGGCGCAAAGGCAGCCTCCCTTCTTGGGCCTCTCTTCTTTCAAAAAGTTCCTGAAAATTCCGGTTTGAGGCTTCGCTTTCCCCTCCCGTTCATCGGCAACAAACGCTATATCCCTGCCATTGCCAAAACACCTTTCATGGAACGCTATCCGGAGGTAATCGAAGGACAGCCAGGCAAGCCCCGGATCATATTTTTTGTAGGCTGCATGATCAATTTTGCATACCCACGGGTTGGTGTGGCCGCAGTCAAGCTCTTTCAGCACCTGGGCTGCACCATAATAATTCCAAAGGATCAGCAGTGTTGCGGCCTGCCCGGTATGTCAGGCGGTGATATTGAAACTGTAAAGGGACTTGCAGAAAAGAACCTGGCCGCTTTGGAACGGTATGAAGCAGATTATGTTATGAGCGCTTGCGCCACCTGTGGAGGAGCTTTGCATCGCCTCTATCCGCTGGTGGTTGGCAAACGGAACCCTGAACTGAAGGAACGTCTTGAGAGACTCGCAGAAAAGGCCGTGGATGCCGCCCAGCTGTTGCATAAACTTGGTCTTAAGCCTGAAGAAACCGGGGCTGGAGCATCGGGCAGGATAACCTACCATGACCCGTGTCACTTAAGGACAAGAAAGCTGACCTCACAGCCCCGTGACCTTATAAAAGCCACCCCAGGACTTGAACTGGTTGAGATGGATGGGGCTGACCGCTGCTGTGGTCTTGGCGGAACCTTCAATGTCTATCACTACGGTTCATCCATGACCATTAACGACGCAAAGAGCGAGGCGATCATTGCCACAGGGGCCGATGCTGTTGCCACAGGCTGCCCCGGCTGCATGATGATGCTTGATGACGGACTCAAACAGCATGGCTCTGAAGTTGAGGTTGTGCATACCCTGGAACTGCTGGCAAGGAAGCTGCTTGGGTAGATTGTGCTGTTTCAGACAGAGGAGGGGTGCTGCTTCATCCCTTCCAAACAGGAGGTCAGGGTGCTTTCACCAGAGATTGAAAAGATGCTTGATCATTTGATAATTGCCGCCGAGAGCATCTCAAACGGTCGCTATGATGACCTTGACCGGCTTTTTTCCATGACTGACAGCGGGCATTATCCTGAGGTTGTTGCAAGGTTCGCTGAAGCCTTCGGTATGATGGCGGTGCAGATACAGGCCCGTGAGTTTCGTCTTGAGCAGATTATAGATGACCTTACGGTTGCCCGTGATGAATTGTCAGTCTCCAACGACCGTCTGGAGAAATCCATGCAGGATCTTCAGCAGGCCCAGATGCAGCTTATTCAGCAGGAAAAGATGGAATCGGTAGGAAGGCTTGCCGCAGGTGTGGCCCATGAGGTTAAGAATCCCCTTGCAATAATACAGCTTGGAATTGATTTTCTGGGGAATGAACTTAAAGATAACAAAATATGGCATGAAACCGTGGAGGACATGGCCGATGCGGTACAGAGGGCGGACAGCGTAATAAAAGGGCTGTTGGACTTTTCCAGATCCGAGCAGCTTGAGCAGAAGCCTGCCGATATTGCAGCCCTTGTTGATGATTCACTGCTTCTTGTGAGACATGAGTTGAAAAGCAGGCATGTTGTAGTTTCTACTGAGAAGGATACTGATATACCTCTGCTTTTGCTCGACAGGAACAAGCTTAAACAGGTTTTTATTAACCTTTTCATGAATGCCGCACACGCGATGCAGCAGGATGGTGGAATTTTGACCATTAACTTGTCAAAACATACCATGACACATGAAGATCTGCTCTCCTTCAGCAGCGGCGGCGAAAATTTTGGCGTTGGTGAAACTACTGTCATGCTTAAGGTGTCAGATACCGGCACAGGAATATCAGAATCTGCTGAATCCAAGCTTTTCGACCCGTTTTTTACTACTAAACCTGTGGGCCTTGGGACAGGCCTTGGCCTTTCGGTTACAAGAAAGATTCTGGAGTTGCATAATTCAGTGATATCTCTTAAAAACAGGACAGAATGCCGGGGTGCGGTGGTAACTATAATCTTTAAAATCTGAAGGGAGCTTGCCATGAAAAAGAAGATTCTTCTTGTTGATGATGAACCGGCAATTACAAAAATGATGAGACGTAATCTTGAGTCAACCGGTCGTTTTGAGGTGATGGATATCAACGATCCGACAATTGCCCTTGCAACAGCCCGGCAGTTCAGGCCGGATCTGCTGCTTCTTGATGTTATGATGCCTGAAATGGATGGCGGAGTTGTTGCTGCTGCCATTGAAGATGACCCTGAACTGTCCGGTACTCCGGTAATATTTCTAACTGCAATTGTAGGCCAGGCTGAAGTAAACCCCACAGGCAGCACGATAGGTCATCATACATTCCTTGCAAAGCCGGTTAAGCTGGAAAACCTCCTTGTATGCATTGATGATCATCTGGGGAAAAAATAAAAAGGAAACAGTATTTTTAGTTAAATTAAAATATATTTGCCCTTACTGTTCTTGTCTTTGTTGTGAGTAAAACTATTTTATTGACAATATAATAAGTTTTGTATACAAACGCCGAATCAAAACAGGTTTATATTTCAGTGGATTAGGTGATGAGCAGCGAATTCAATATCGGCGCAAAAATCAAAAAACTTCGCTTGTCGAAAAAACTGACGCTCCAGGCGGTCGCCAGGGAGACAGGTTTTTCGCCTGCCCTTATTTCCCAGATTGAAAACAACAATGTTTCCCCTCCCATAGCAACACTTTCCAAGATTGCCCGTTTCTTTGATGTTAAAATAGGCCACTTCTTTGCTGAAGAAGAGGAGGAGTGCCGTTACGAGGTGGTTCGGGCCGATGAGCGCAAGCTGATGCCCCGTGTGATCTCCCGTGCAGGAACTAATCAGGGGTATTCTTACGAATCCCTTTCATGGCGCAAGCAGAACAAGAAGATGGAGCCTTTTCTGCTCACAGTGATTGAAAAACCTTCAGAGGAAAATACCTACAGCCATGATGGAGAGGAGTTTCTTTTTATCATGAAAGGGGTTGCAGAGCTGGTTCTTGACGACACAAGGATAGAACTTGGCGAAGGTGATTGCGTATATTTTGATTCATCCCTGCGGCATCGCCTGCTTTCAAAAGATGGCACCGAGGTTCAGGTGCTGGCGGTGGTTGCAAGGTAACTTACATACGGTTTTATGCTGTCTGTTTTGCTGTTTTACTATCACACTGCAGAGGAAGGATGGTTCAGATGTCCAAGAAAGCGATCAAGCCCACACTGAAGAACCCGTTTGCTCCGCCGGAAACCGTTGAATTCACCATACCAGGTGAGATTCCCGGTAAAAAAGGCGGCTACGAAGAGGCGATGAAGGAAGGCCACGACCTTATCCAGCGCCCCATCAAGTCGGTCAGCATTGCCCAGATTGAAAAACAGCATTTCAAAAAGAGGATGACCGTCTGGGAGCGGATCAAGGTATTGACTGAAAAGGAGCCCAATGTTCTTTTCCAGAACTGGGGCAAAAACCTGGACGGCGCTTCACTGGTGACCGGTATCCTGAATGTGAACGGTCGTGACGTAGCGCTGTATGGCCACGACTTCACAGTGCGGGCCGGTTCTATTGATGCCACAAACGGTCGCAAGCTGGCCCTTCTTTTTCAGATGGCCGGTGAAAAGGGGATTCCGGTCATCGGGATGAACGACTCCGCCGGCGCATTTGTGCCTGCCGGGGTTGGCGGTCTGGACGGCTATGCCGAGGCCTTCACTGCCCTTCGCAAGATAAGCGGCGTTGTACCTTCCATCATGTGCATGTTCGGCTTTAACGCCGGTGGCGGTTCCTACCTGCCCCGTCAGGGCAGCTTTGTTATCCAGCCTAAAGACACCTTCTTCGGCCTCACCGGGCCAGGCGTTGTAAAGTCGGTTCTTGGCGAGGATGTTACCCCCGAAGACCTTGGCGGTCCCAAGGTGCATGGCGCATCAGGTGTTGCAGACCTGACGGTTGAAGATGAGGTTGGCGCCCTGCGCGGTGCATTGCAACTGCTTTCATATGTGCCTGACAACAATAGCGTAATGGCTCGTTTTCAGAAGACCACCGATCCACTTGACCGTAAGACCTGGGAGATAAATACCCTGCTGAAGAAGGCTTTCAACTCCCCCACCGGATTCAATACTCCGTTTGATGTTTCCATCATGATCCAGCAGATCTGTGACCATGGAGACTACTTCGAGATGCAGCCGGATCGTGCCCGTGAGGCGGTTACGGCCTTCGGTCGTCTTGGTGGCAACGTGGTAGGTTTTGTGGCCAACAACTCTGCTGTGGCTTCCGGCCAGATCTCCGTTGATTCCGCCTTCAAGATCGCCCGTTTCAACCGCTTCTGTAATATATACAACATTCCTATGATCTTCATGGAAGACACAACCGGTTTCCTTCCTGGCCGTGAGCAGGAAACAAGGGGTATTGTCCATGCCGGAAGGGCAATGCTGGATTCAATCGTTGATATCCGTACCCCCCGCATCCTGCTTATCATCCGTAATGCCTACGGCGGAGCATATGCATCATATAACAACTACCCGACCGGAGCTGATCTGGTGCTGGCCCTGCCCACAACCCGCCTTGCTGTTATGGGACCGGCCGGCAAGGAGTTCGTCTACAAGGATGAGCTGCGCAAGTTGCGTGGCGCGGTAAAGGAGAAGGTAAAACATGGTGTGCAGGAACGTGTTTCAGCTGGAATGGAGGCAGGTGAAGCCACAAAGGATGCCGAGAAGGATGTGGCTGACTGGCTTAAGCTGGAAGAGGCTGCCCTTAACCTGCGCTATGAAAAAGAGCTGATGAATCCCAAGGAAGGACTGGCCCTGGGCTCTATCTCGTCGCTGGTCATGCCTACCGACCTGCGCAAGGTACTGGGCGAAAACATGAACTTCTTGCTGCGGCACTACAGACCAGGCCCGATGCAGGCGGTTCAGCGCGAATTCCACTAAACTGTAACTATTCAAACTAACAGATTATTTGAATTGGAGATATAAGCCCATGCCACATTCTGATTACTACAAGCATAACCCATTGATCCACCGTGATCGCCGGTTGAGCAAGTCTTCCTCCGAGTGGGTCCGTTCATTTTCCTGTGAGGATCTCAAGCCGCTTATCGTCTGCCGTGGCCCGATCCGCAAGGAAGCGATGGATGTTTATCACGAGATGGGGATCAGCCACTACGGCATCCTCCTTTCCGAGAAGGACTCCATCGTATACCCCAATGCCCTTGCCCCTGAACTGCGTCAGCTGACTGATTCCAACCGTGTCCACCGGGTGCCTGACTATTCTGGCGCCAGCAAGGAAGAGCGGGTCGAACGGATCAACCAGATAATAAGCATTGCTGGTGATAACGGCTATGATTCCATCTTTGCCGGCTACGGTTTTATGGCTGAAGATGAGGAGTTTGTTGCCGCCATTGAAAAGGCCGGTCTCAAGTTTATCGGCCCATGTGCAGCAACCCAGGCCCGTGCCGGCAAGAAAGACGAAGCCAAGCGTACAGCATTGCAGGTTAATGTAAGCGTTACCCCCGGCGTTGATAACGTAACTGCCCGCACCCTTGTAAAAAAGCATGACAGCCGTGAAAAGCTGCTGGCACTTGTAAAGGCCGAAGGGCTTGAGTGCGATGAAAAAATATTGAAAGATTCCAAGCTGCCTCTGGAGACACTGGCAGACCATATCCTGATGACCTCATACCAGAAAGGGCTTGACCTTTATTCCATTGAGGAACTTTGCGCACAGGTTCAGGAAGAGGTGGCAGAGCTGTTCCGCAAGTATCCCAAAAGCCG
>CAZXTZ010000029.1:9654-11718 GCA_964643645.1 uncultured Geobacteraceae bacterium | reverse complement strand
GTTCCGTCTGAAGGCTATCGGCGGAGGCGGAGGCAAGGGGCAAAGGATTCTTGGGGCTTCTCTGCTGGCCGCCAAGGACGCCGACGAAAAAGCCATAGAAAAAGCTGCCGCCGAGGCTCCTGCCATGGTGCGTGAGGTTCTACAGGAGGTTAAGGCCAACGGAGTTGGCGACAACAAGAACGTACTCATCGAGCTGAACATTGAACAGACCCGGCATAACGAAATCCAGCTGCTGGGTAACGGCGACTGGTGTATTTCCCTTGGTGGCCGTGATTGTTCGCTTCAGATGCATGAGCAGAAGCTGCTTGAGGTGTCGGTGACCCAGGAAGGTCTGCAGGCAGCCATAGCCAATGCCAAGGACGCTGGCAGGAAGGAAGAAGTTGCAGCCCTTGAGTCTGACCTGAAGGTTCTACAGCGTATGGAAGAGGAATCGGCCCGCTTCGGACAGGCTGTGGGCCTGGATTCAGCATCCACCTTTGAGTGCATAGTTGACCGCGACCGGCACTATTTCATGGAGGTCAACACCCGGATACAGGTTGAGCACCGTGTTACAGAGCTTTGTTATTCCCTGAAGTTCACAAATCCCAAAGACAAGAACGACTTCTTTATCGTCGAATCCCTGGTTGAGGCCATGGCTCTTCTTGCCCAACACAAGAAGAACCTGCCCAAACCTGAGCGTTTTGTCCGCTTCAACGCCTCTGTCGAGGCTCGCCTGAACGCCACTGACGCTTCCCTCTCACCCCATGCCGGCGGCATGATCCGTTACTGGTCCAAGCCGATCAAGGGCGAAGTAAGGGATGACCAGGGGATCAGCATGCTGAACCCGGATACAAACCAGTTTATGAAGTACAAGGTGGCCGGAGCCTACGATTCCAACATAGCCCTGCTGCTTACCAAGGGTGATAACCGTCTTTGCAGCTACGAGCGTCTCTCTGAGGTGCTTCGCAGCACAACACTGCGCGGCAGCTCCCTTGCCACCAACCTTGAATTCCACTACGGTCTGGTCAACTGGTTCCTGGGCCGCAACGTAATGGCCAAGCCCACAACCCGCTTTGTGGTTCCTTATCTGACGCTGGTCGGCACACTCAAGGAGGAGGCAAACAAGCTGGATGTCGTTTTTGCCTTCTTCCAGATGAAGAAACATTATGCGAAGCTGGTGACGGAGCAGTTCGGCGACCAGCCTGACGTGATGGCCAAAGAGCTTAAGAACATGTCAGCCCTGCTTGACCGTAAAGGCACCCTGGTTACCCGCCCGATGGAAAGATTGCTTGACGATCCCCATCTGCTTTCCGGCTGGCTCTCGATCAACACCAAAAACTTCAAGATTGAAAAGGGTAAGGTGGTCTGGTTGCGTAACCCCCTGGGAGTGCTGCGTGAGACCTACGAATACCTCCATATGGATCACCGCCCCCACAAGCCGGCTGCGGAGATCATCTGGGATCATGACAATGAACTGCTGATGCAAGGGCTTGATTTTTCCAAAAAGATCCGTGAACATTTCGGCCTGCATAAGGACGAGTATGACAAACTGAACGAGATCCTCCATAAGGACAAGCCCCAAGGTGGTTTTGACCAAGAGATGTGGGATCAGATCCGTTCGGCCCATTACGGTTTTGAAGTAGGTCTTGAACTGCTGGGGATGCTGTTCCTGATTGGTGAGAACACCAAATTCTGGGATATGAAGGTGCTGGATGATCTTGAAGTCGTCATTCCGGACTACCTGACCGACCCGGATCTGCAGGTTCGCATGAAGAAGATCCTGGTGCCGCCACCATCCACCAAGGCAGATGAGATAGTTGCTGTCTGCGGCGGTATGTACTATGGCCAGGAAGCGCCAGGCATGCCACCGTTTATAACTGAAGGGATGCACTTCGAGAAGGATCAGCCGCTTTATATCATTGAAGTTATGAAGATGTTTAACACTATCAGGGCACCCTTCTCCGGTACCATTGACAAGATAATCATGGAAGGCGGCGACGGCACCATTGTTCAGAAGGGACAGCCTCTCTTCAAGATTACCCCTGATGAGAAGTTTGTTGATGTTGACCCGGCAGTTATTGAAAA
>CAZXTZ010000029.1:0-9644 GCA_964643645.1 uncultured Geobacteraceae bacterium | reverse complement strand
GGTACCTATCTTAAGGCGGTGCTGTAGACCGGTCTGGTTATATGCCGGGCAGTACAAAAGGGTTCCAGGTGCTTGACAATCTGGAGCCCTTTGTTATTAGTTTAACAGCAATTATCTGATGTCAGACAGATAACATGGAGGAACAGAAAATGGCCACATTTGAGAAAAAGACGACGCAGGACTGGGAAAAACTGGCTGCCAAGGAAATAAAGAAGGAAAATACGGATCCTCTTCTATGGGACACCCCCGAGGGGATTCAGGTTAAGCCGCTCTACACACTTCCTGATCTTGAAATGCTTGAAAACATTGACACGATGCCAGGCTTTGCCCCGTTCATGAGGGGGCCCAAGGCCACAATGTACGCAGGACGCCCCTGGACAGTCCGCCAGTACGCCGGTTTTTCAACCGCCGAGGAGTCAAATGCTTTCTACCGGCGCAATCTGGCTGCCGGTCAGCAGGGGTTGTCAGTTGCATTTGACCTTGCCACCCACCGTGGTTACGACTCTGACCATCCCCGTGTTGTGGGTGATGTGGGCAAGGCCGGTGTCGCCATAGATTCAATCCTGGATATGGAGGTTCTGTTCAAGGATATCCCACTGGCAGATGTTTCGGTTTCCATGACAATGAATGGCGCTGTGCTTCCAATCCTTGCTCTCTATATAGTGGCTGCCGAGGAACAGGGTGTCTCAAGGGACAAACTGGCAGGCACCATCCAGAACGATATCCTTAAAGAATTCATGGTGCGTAACACCTACATCTACCCCCCTGCGCCATCAATGCGGATAATCGCCGATATCATCGAATACACAAGCAAGTATATGCCAAAGTTCAACTCTATCTCCATAAGCGGCTACCATATACAGGAGGCAGGGGCTAACAATGTCCAGGAGCTGGCCTTTACCCTGGCTGACGGCATTGAGTACGTCAAGGCGGCCATTGCAAAGGGGCTGGAGGTTGACCAGTTCGCCACACGTCTCTCATTCTTCTTTGCCATTGGCATGAACTTCTTCATGGAGGTTGCAAAACTCAGGGCTGCCCGCTATCTCTGGGCCGAACTGATGTCCCGGTTCAACCCTAAGAATCCGCTTTCAATGGCGCTGCGTACACACTGCCAGACATCGGGCTGGAGTCTGACAGAGCAGGATCCCTACAACAACGTGATCCGTACCACCATTGAGGCAATGGCTGCAGTTCTGGGCGGAACCCAGTCGCTGCACACCAACGCACTTGATGAAGCCATAGCGCTGCCTACTGACCATTCAGCCCGTATCGCCCGTAACACACAACTTGTTATCCAGGAAGAAACAGGCATTACAAAGGTGGTTGACCCCCTGGCAGGCTCATACTATGTGGAATCACTCACCGCTTCACTGATAGAGGAAGGTCGCAAGCTTATTGCTGAAATTGACAGTCTTGGGGGAATGACAAAGGCGATCGAATCAGGTATGCCCAAGCTTAAGATAGAGGAGTCGGCAGCCCGCAAGCAGGCAAGGATAGATCGTGGGCTTGATGTTATCGTGGGTGTTAATAAGTACAAGCTTAAGGAAGAGTCCCAGATAGAGGTTCTCGATATTGACAACACCGCAGTTCGTGAGTCCCAGATTGCAAGGCTCAAAAAGCTGCGTGCAGAACGTGACGAGGCCGCCTGTCAGGCTGCACTGGCAGTAATTACCAAAGTTGCGGAGACAGGAGACGGCAACCTGCTTGAGGTATGCGTTGACGCAGCCCGCAAACGGGCTTCGGTTGGCGAGATATCCGATGCGATGGAAAAAGTTTTCGGCAGGCACAAGGCTGAGATCAAGCTGGTTTCGGGGGTATATGGAAAGGTGTTTGAAGATAACGAAGAGTTTGCGGCCCTTAAAAAAGAGGTGGATGACTTTGCCGAGACAGAAGGGCGTCGTCCGAGGATACTTATAGCCAAGATGGGTCAGGACGGACATGACCGCGGCGCCAAGGTAATTGCAACCGCCTTTGCAGATGTGGGTTTTGATGTTGACATGGGCCCCCTCTTTCAGACCCCGGAAGAAACAGCAAAAATGGCTGTAGAGAACGATGTGCATGTTGTAGGGGTCTCAAGCCTGGCAGCAGGACACAAGACTCTTGTGCCCCAACTGATTGCGGAACTTAAAAAGCTGGGTGCAGATGACATAGTTGTGGTTTGCGGCGGGGTTATACCGCGACAGGATTACGATGAGCTCTTCAGAGACGGGGCCGCATGTATCTTCGGGCCTGGCACACCGATCACAAAATCGGCCCGCGAGACACTGGAAGCAATAAAGAAGAAGGGATAAAAAGGAGATTTTACAATATGATCACCTCTTGCCATGAAGGACAGGTAGCAACCATTACATTGAACGACCCGGAGACCCGCAACAGTCTTTCCCTGCAGATGATTGAAGAATTGCGGCATGCAATTGAAACCTTCAGCCACAGTGATGTAAGGGTGCTTGTTATAAGGGCGCAGGCAGGAGCAAAGGTGTGGTCATCCGGCCTGAATATCAAGGAGTTGCCCGTTTCCGGGAGAGATCCGCTCACATACAACTCTCCCCTTGAATGTCTTATGCGTGATATTCAAAGGTTTCCATACCCTGTTATCGCAATGGTTGAAGGTGGTGTATGGGGTGGCGCCTGTGATCTCATTTTTGTCTGCGATATCGTCATAGGATCTCCAAAATCATCCTTTGCCATTACACCTGCAAAACTTGGGGTGCCCTACAATGTCTCCGGAGTCATGCACTTCATAAATATTGTAGGTGTAAGGATAGCCCGTGAAATGTTTTATACTGCGGAGCCTGTCAAGGCCGAGCGGGCCCTTCAGGTGGGCATCCTTAACCATCTTGTTCCACTGGAAGAGCTGGAGGCTTTTACCTACAGCATGGCTGGCAAGATTACGGAGAACTCCCCCCTTGCCAATCGCTCCATGAAGGAACAGCTGCGGCTGCTCTCGGACAACTATCCGATACGGCCCGAAACTTTTGAGTATATGCAGGGATTGCGCAGGATCGTTTATGACAGCCATGACTATAACGAAGGTAAAACCGCATTTCTTGAAAAACGTAAACCGGTATTTAAAGGTGAATAGAGGAGATACAGATTTGATTTACGCAATTCCCGTAAACTCCATGGAAGTAAATATCTGATGGAACTGCATCTGTTGGCCGAAAATATCCGCAAAGGAAACATCCGTGCCATTGGCAAGGGGATTACCCTTATTGAAAGCAGGAAGCCGGAACACTCCCATAAGGCATCGGAGCTTCTGGATATCCTGCTTCCTTTTTCAGGTAACAGTCTTCGTATAGGGATAACCGGTGTTCCAGGCGTAGGCAAAAGCACATTCATTGAGGCGTTCGGCACTTTTCTCACGGCACAGGGTCACAGGGTGGCTGTTCTGGCTGTTGATCCATCATCCCAGATAACAGGGGGCAGTATACTGGGCGACAAGACAAGGATGGAAGAGCTGTCCCGTGACCCCAACGCCTTTATCCGCCCCTCGCCAGCAGGGGATACCCTGGGTGGAGTAGCCCGTCGTACCCGTGAGACCATGCTGCTCTGCGAGGCAGCCGGGTATGACATCGTAATTGTTGAAACAGTGGGGGTAGGTCAGTCAGAAACCACCGTTGCCTCAATGGTTGACTTCTTTATGTTGCTTCAGCTGGCAACAGCAGGCGATGAATTGCAGGGGATAAAGAAAGGAGTCATGGAGCTGGCTGATGCCATAATCATCAACAAGGCCGATATTGACCAGCAGAAGACCGACCTTGCCCGCCAGCAGTACCAGAATGCCCTGCATATCCTGCGCCCCAAGAGCCGCAACTGGACAGTGCCGGTACTTTCAGTAAGCGCGCTCAACAATCTTGGTGTAGATGCTGTATGGCAGATGCTTGGGCAGTTCCGTGAGGCAATGCAGGTTTCAGGAGAGTTTGAAGAAAATCGTAAAAGCCAGTCCGTTGACTGGATGTGGTCACTTCTCATGGATGACCTGAAAGAGCTGTTCATGCATCACAAAAATGTAAGGGGTATTCTGCATCAGACCCAGGAAGCAGTGGCAGCGGGAATCACAACTCCTTCAGCCGCTTCACGGCGTCTGTTGGAGATGTTCAGACGCTGAGAGAAAGGAGATTTATTTAAATGCTCAAAAAGATCAATCATATCGGTGTGGCAGTAAAATCTCTGGATGAAACCGTTCCTTTCTATCGGGATGCCCTGGGGATGGAATTCAAGGGTGAGGAAGAGGTTGCGGAACAGAAGGTTAAGGTTGCCATGCTTCAGGTAGGAGAATCGAAGATAGAGCTTCTGGAGCCTACATCTCCGGACAGCCCCATAGCAAAGTTCATGGAGAAGAACGGCCCCGGCATGCACCATGTAGCGTACGAGGTTGATGATATTGAGGCGGCAATAGCCCATATGCTGGCTCAGGGCGCCCGTATGATTGACGAGCTGCCAAGAAACGGCGCCCACGGAACCCGAATAGCCTTTGTCCATCCAAAGAGCAGCCATAGTGTGTTGACAGAGCTCTGCCAATGCGGGCATTGAAGGAAAGATATGATGGATAACATAAGGCAGTTCTTTGAGGAAAGAGACCTGTTTGCAAAACATTGCGGCATCGGAATTGTGGATGTCCAGCCCGGCAGGGCAAAGGTTTCAATGAAAATAGAGCCGTTCCATCTGAACGGCGCAAAAACCGTCCATGGTGGAGCCATATTCACCCTTGCCGATTTCGCCTTTGCAATAGCCTCCAACTCCCACGGCACCCTTGCCATGGGGATAAACACCAGCGTTGCCTTTGTGAAGTCCGCAATATCCGGATCAATCCACGCAGAGGCAAGGGAGATATCCTGCAATCCCAAACTTGCCACCTATCTGGTTGATGTTACTGATGATGCCGGTGACCTGATCGCCAGCTTCCAGGGTACGGTCTACCGGAAGAAGGATCGGATTGTTCCTGCCTGACAAGAAAGCAGACATCCCATGAAATCATTTCGCAAGGAACTCTGGTTCGAGACACCCAAACGCAGAGCCTACATCAACATCACCCCCCAACTGGAGCAATGCCTGGCCGAGAGCGGCATCCGGGAAGGATTGCTTCTCTGCAACGCCATGCATATAACTGCCAGCGTGTTCATAAACGATGACGAATCCGGCCTGCATCAGGATTTTGAGGATTGGCTGGAGCAGCTTGCCCCTGAAAAGCCCCATAGCCGCTATCGCCACAACGGTTTTGAGGACAACGCCGACGCCCACCTGAAGCGTCAGATAATGGGGCGCGAGGTGGTTGTGGCAATCACTGAAGGCAGACTGGATCTTGGCCCCTGGGAGCAGATCTTCTACGGTGAGTTTGACGGCAAGCGCCGCAAACGCGCGCTTGTGAAGATAATCGGGGAGTAATCAGTAATACTCCTCCTGGTATTCAGGCACGCTGTCCATGAACCCCGGAATCCTCTCTGCTTTCAAAATGGCCTGGTCTATATCGGCGATCAACCGTTCCCGGTCTTTTGGATAGCTTCCAGCCAGATTAATAAAGTTTGATACATGGTTCGAGCGCAGTATGGTTTTCTTCGGATCAAGGATGCAGAGCATTTCCCTCGCCTCTACCATCAATTCCCTGTGGGAACACTGATCAAGTGAACGTACAAATTTCTCGTTGTGGCGGTGGAAAAGGGTGAGCAGTGAGAAAAATTCCGGGTTTACCCTGTTAATCCATTCTGCTGTGGCTCTTGCATGCTCAAGACTGCGCCCCTTTCCTGCCAGCCCCAGTATGGCAGTCACAGAGAGCTTCATTCCTGAATCCCTGGCCATTATGGCAAGCTCCGCCATCCTGTTGCTGTCAAACCCCTTGTTTATACGGACAAGCGTGTTATCGTCGCCGGACTCAAGGCCGAAATAAAGAATACGGAGTTTCTTTTCCCGCAGTTGCCGGAGTTGTTGCAGATTTTTTGTGGCAAGGCTGGCAGGGGAAGCGTAGGAACCGACCCGCGTGAGTCCGGGAAAAGTTGCGTAAAGGTGATCAAGTAAAGTCATCAGGCCATCATGGGGATAAACCAGCGCATCTCCGTCTGCAAGAAAAACCCGGTCTGTTCTGCTCCTGTAGATGACAGGAATGGCGGTGATCTCCTCCAACAGCTCGTCCAGCGGTCTGATGCTGAAGCTCTTTCCCTTGTACATGCCGCAGAAGGTGCATTGGTTCTGTGAACATCCGATGGTTATCTGAAGTATCAGACTTCTGGCCTCGCTTGGCGGGCGGAAGACCGGTTCAACGTAGCGTGGCATGCTGTTTCCTCTCTGTACTGACTGTTTCTCAGATAACACATATTGCTGAACCGTTCGACAGAAAAACAGTTGCACTACTTGACATCAACTAAGTATATTGTAAACAAAATAAAACAATGTAATGGATCATCACGGAGGGCGCCCAATATTAAGATTTTACCCGTTGATATGGCACGCTTCCGGAGTTGTAATAAATAAAAACCAGAGAGGAGCTGAACAGATGAAAAAACAGAGTGTTATTTTTGCTGCGCTGCTGTCGCTGATTGCCGTACCAGCCTTTGCCATTGACTGCATCAAGCAACTGCCAGGTGTATGGGAGTATGTGGTTGAGCATTCAGAGAAGGATGGAGACACAAAGGGTACTATTGAATTCAAAACTGACGCCACAGTAACAGTGAAGATCCCCAAGTACAAGATAAGTGCCGGTGGCACCTACAGCCTTCAGGATCAGAAGTACAAGACAGTATTTGACAAGCGTGAGCGCACATTTGAGATTACCGGCTGTACGCCGGACACGATGACAAACAAGCGTGACGATGGCAAGGTTGAGCAGTTCAAAAGGGTAAAGTAATTGCAACAGGGGATAGTTCAGACGGACTATCCCCATTTTACTATCAAAAACACAGGAGATACTTTTATGCGCATGATCTATCTTGCAACAGGAATTCTGGCGTTGACACTGGCCGCTGCGCTACCGGCAGCAGCAGCACCAAAAACACCGGCATCATCCCAACCGGCAGGAAAAGCAGATGCCAGGCTTCAGGGTAAATGGAAAGTGGTAAAGGCCACTGGGGCGCTGGATGAAACAAACGTAGGTACGGTTTACAGCTTCAAGGGGGCTTCAATGAGTACCACCAAAGACGGCAGCGGCCCAAGCGGTACTTTCAGTTCTGTTGATGGCCGGATAATCTGGAAACTGAACGGAATGGATATGCAGATGACCTATAAATACAAGTTTGAAGGGGCTAATCTGATTATAGAGCCGGAGAATAGCGGTCAGACTCTGACACTTAAAAAGCAGTGATCAACGCTAGATGAAAGGGGTACCCCATGCAGAATCATCCGGTTTCTGATGTCGAACAGGTGGTTGAATTGCTCTCCGGGGCTGCGGATCGTGATTCCGTCGCCATGACGGTCTACAACGATGATCTGGCGCTGATCAAGGAACGTCGTACCGTAAGCCTGCCGGACGGGCTGGTACGTCTGGCGCTTCGGGAGGTTTCCGCCCGTCTTCAACCTGAGACTGCGCTGCTGCAAACTCTTGATGGCACGCCGCTTGCCTTGCGGGAGCAGAATTTTGATTTTGACCTGCTGACCCCGGCAAAGCTGCTGGAGAAGTTTGTGGGGCAGGAAGTAACGGTTATCACCATGAACCCTGCCACTGGCGCTGAAACCCGTGAGCAGGCCAGAGTCCTTTCGGCCAACAGCGGAACCGTGCTGCGCTTTGAAGACCGGATTGAAAGTAACTTTCCCGGAAGAATCGTCTTTAACAATGTGCCGGATAACCTGCGGGATCGCCCCACTCTGTCAGTGCTGCTGGAGACAACCGGAGGAAGCCGTCCTGTTGAGCTTTCCTACCTGAGCAGCGGTTTTTCATGGCGGGCAGATTATGTGGCAAACCTGCATCAGAACGGCACAAGCATGAACCTGTCGGCCTGGGTGACCCTGACCAACCGTAGCGGCAGTTCCTTTGACAAGGTTTCGCTGCAACTGGTGGCCGGTAATCTTAACCGCGTGGAAGAGATACCACGGCCAGAGGCCCGCCCGATGGGCAGGCCTGAGCCCAAAGGGGCAAGCGCTGTTCAGGAAGAGACCCTGATGGACTATCACCTGTACAGCTTTCCCAATCCCACAGCCATTGCCGATAACCAGACCAAGCAGATTGCCCTGCTTTCCGCTACGGACATCCCGGTGGAGCTTGAGTATTTTCTGCCCGGCAAAGATCACTACTACCGTGGTCAATTTGGAGAGCTGGGCAGAAAGCTGAAGCCATACGTCTTTATGGCCTTTGAAAACAAAGGGGGCGATCTGGGCAAGCCGTTGCCTGCCGGGGTGGTGCGGGTCTATGCCCGAGATAAATCAGGCGCTGCCCAGTTTGTGGGGGAAGACGATATTAAACACACCCCGAAAAATGAACGTGTCCGCCTGAAACTGGGTGAGGCTTTTGACGTTACCGCCGACAGAATTCAGACAGATTTCAAAAAGCTGGCTGACAATCTGGTTGAAAGCTCCTTCAGGGTTGAGATCCGTAATGCCAAGGAAAGCGCGGTGACCGTGCATCTCATGGAGCCGCTCTGGGGGGATTGGGAGATCATACAGGAGAGCCATCCCGGCAAGCGGGAACACTCACGCCTTATGATATGGTCAGTTGCAGTGCCGGCAGATGGCAGCGCTGTGCTGGAATACAGCGTACGGGCCAAGTGGTGAAACTCGTAACGGATAAGGAAAAGTTATGCTAAAAACCTTTATGGCAATAATGCTGCTTACAGCCTCCGCAACCGGCCTATGGGCTGCTGATTACCGCAGCTGCGTACAGGGAGTCTGGCAAAACAGCATGGAAACAATCGAAAATGGCAAAACCATCAGCGTCAGGATTACTACAGAGTTTACCCGTAATGGCACCATACTGCTTATGGAGCCGGGCTATGGTGTGCTGCGAGGCAATTACACACTCGAAGATGATACATTGAAAGGGCTTCTGGCAGGTGAAGAGACGATTTTCACCATCATCAGCTGTACCAGCAACGACCTCACCCTTAAAAGCTCCAATAGCGATGAATTGTTGAAACTGGTCAGGATTGCCGAAAGCAAACTGCTGCATTATGACGGCGCCATGCTGATTGATGCCTGCTACAAGCAGTTGACCGGCATCTGGGAAAACCCTCGCGAGAAAGAGCAGGCGGTTAAGCATGGGAGTAAAACCGTTATGCGGCGCGGCACCACACAATTTCGCAAGGACGGCACAATGCTGGTTCGTCCGGTTGATGCCGAGCCGTTGACAGGCTTCTACAAGGTTATTGGCCCGGAGGGTGGAAAGTCACTTAAAATGGCTATTGACGGATCAGCAGCAGCGTTTGTGATCATACGCTGTGATGGCGAATCAATGACTCTGAAACGCAGTGATGGACAAATTACTGATTACAACCGGATGAAGTAACTTTTTTGGAGGTGGATTTTATGTTTCGGCAATGCCTTGTATTCGTATCTATTCTGATCTTCTTCTGCGTCTCAGTTGAGGCAGCCCCACGTGCTGTGAGGATTCTGCATATCAATGATTTTCACGGGTTTGCCAATCCGGTGGTGTCATCTTCCACAACTCCTCCAATTGGTGGTGCGGCATTTCTTGCCACAAAGGTCGCAGAGCTGAAGGCTGATGG
>CAZXTZ010000028.1:0-21931 GCA_964643645.1 uncultured Geobacteraceae bacterium | reverse complement strand
GAGCTGACATCCTTAATGGTAAGCGTGCCTGTTTTGTCTTCCAGAATTTCAAGGGAGGTAACGCCAAGGGGGTAGGTTTCGGCGGAATCGTCCAGCATCAGCGTTTTTGCTGACGCTGTATGTGGGGTAACGCAGAAAAGTGCCATTACCAGCAACAGAAGTCGGGCCACCCGTAGCAGACAAGCGGTAGCTGAGCTGTGCAATGTCACCATGTCATTTCCCTCCATGCTTGAATGGAATATGTACAAGAACAATAAATTATGCAAGAGCGCCGAAGAGGGAAAATTTTTTCAGGCAGCCAGTCCATCTGAAATTGATTAGGATGCTCCATTGCTCCTTGCGCCAGATTAGAGACAACCATTGTTTTCAGATGACTGCAAACAGTTGTTTGAGTATATTTGTAACATTGGCAGCAGATTCGAGATTACGAGACCTTTGAACAGGAGAATACCGATGACCATGACACAGGAACTGACAGCCTGGACCTGGGAGCAGAAGTGCCGTAAGGCGGTGGAAGCGCTGGATAAAAACGGCTTTACTGCCCTGTATTGTGTCGCCCCTGAAGATGCAGCACGCTACATTGTTGATGCCGCTGCGGATGCCACCAGCATAGGGTTCGGAGGTTCAATGACCATAACGGATCTGGGGGTGGAGAGGCTTCTGGCAGAAAAGGGTAAAGAGATCCTGAACCACACCACACCAGGACTTTCAAGAGATCAGAAGGTTGAAATAATGCGCAGGCAGCTTACATGCGACCTGTTTCTTTCCGGCAGCAATGCCCTCACAATGTCCGGTGAGCTTGTAAATATTGATGCAACCGGAAATCGTGTGGCAGCAATGATTTTTGGCCCCAGGATGGTGATTGTTGTTGTGGGACGGAACAAACTGGTGGATGGAACCACCCAGGATGCCATACAGAGGGTCAGACAGTGGGCCACTCCTCCGAATTCAAAGCGCCTCAACTTTGACACACCATGCTCAAAGACAGGTTTTTGCAGCAACTGCAATTCGCCAGACAGACTCTGCAGGGTGACAACCATAATTGACCGCAGGCCGCGCATTACAGATATGCGGGTTCTGGTGGTGAATGCAGACCTGGGATTCTGACCGGATGTCTTTTCTCAGCGCCATTGCTGGCGCCCTTGTTGATCTGCTTATTCCTCCACGTTGTCATCTCTGCAAGGAGTACATCCCGGATGCGGGGGAACTCCACATCTGCAAGACCTGTCTGCTAAAAATACCGATGACTTTCTCACCGGTTTGCACTGTGTGCGGAATATCGTTTCAAGGTTCAGGAGATGACCATCCATGTGTCAGATGCATGACCGAACCACCGCCATATCATTCGGCAAGGGCTGCAATGCTTTACAGCGACGACTGTCGTAAAATGATCCATGACCTTAAATACAATGGGAAAACTCTGCTCAGACGCCCCCTGGGCCTGATCATGGCAAGACAGCTTGAAGGTTTTGTCAGAGAATGCAGACCGGATTGCATTGTTCCTGTGCCACTTCATGTCTCTCGCCTCAGAAAAAGAGGGTTCAACCAATCCATACTGATAGGCGAGATTCTTGCCTCAAAGTGGAAGCTTCCACTGCTTCGTCAGGCCCTGAAAAGAACAGTTGCAACCAGACCGCAGGTTGAGCTTTCAAGGGATGAACGTCTATCAAACTTGAAAGGGGCATTTGCGGTAACGAATCCAAAGGAAATATCAGGAAAGAGAATCCTGCTTGTGGATGATGTGTTCACCACCGGAAGCACCATTGCAGAGTCTGCAAAGGCGCTAGTCGCCTCTGGATCTTCATCTGTATTTGCTGTCACTGCAGCCCATGCCAATATAGATAAATAACGCCTTTCTAATTTCTTGACAGAAAACATCCTGTATCCTATACCCGAATAAATACTTGCAGTTGAAATTCAGGAGGTTGCCATGCGCTTGTCTACCAAAAGCCGGTACGGTCTGAGGGCGGTATTCGACATTGCGTACAATTTTCAGGGGGTGCCTGCACAGATTCAGGATATCTCACGTCGTCAGCAGATATCTCCCCGCTATCTGGAACAGATATTTCAGGGGCTTAAAAAGGCAGGAATACTCAAAAGCAAAAGGGGCCCACAGGGTGGATACACGCTGGCGAAGGAACCTGGACAGATAACGGTTTTTGACGTAATAAAGGCCACTGAGCTGGATATAAAGATGGTTGACTGCGTATATGAGCCAAAGAAAAAGCGTCGCAACAAGGACTGTGGTTTTGACGGAAACTGCGTTACCCAGGGGATCTGGAAAGAGGCGGCCGACATGCTTGCCGATCTTTTTCAGAAAACCAGCATAGAGTCCCTCTGCCTGCGGGGAGAAAATCTGGGCATTATAAAGGAATAAGCCTGAGTATGATGGAACCGGATGAATCATTTCTTGCCACAGTGGGTAACACGCCGCTGGTAAGGCTTAATCGTATTGCGGATTCAGGAATGGCCGCCATATACGCCAAGACTGAATCATTCAATCCGGGGGGCAGCATAAAAGACCGGATTGCGCTAGCCATGATAGAAAAGGCAGAAGCTGATGGCTGCCTGAAGCCGGGCGCCACTGTGGTTGAACCTACAAGCGGCAATACCGGCATTGGTCTCGCCCTTGTTTGTGCAATAAAAGGTTATCGTCTTGTCCTTACCATGCCTGAAACCATGAGTATGGAACGCAGACGCCTTCTGGCTGCATTCGGGGCCGAACTGGTTCTTACCCCTGGAAATATGGGTATGTCAGGCGCGGTTGCCAGGGCAGAAGAGATAGCCACCGAATTTGGTTTCCTCCTTCCCAATCAGTTCAAAAATCCTGCAAATCCTGATGCGCATCGCAGAACAACCGGGCCTGAGATAATTGCTGTAATGCAGGGCAGAACCATTGACGCCTTTGTTGCAGGGGTAGGCACCGGTGGCACCATTACCGGAGTCGGTCAGGTCTTGCGCAGGCACAATCCATCCATACATATTGCAGCAGTGGAACCTGACGGATCTCCCGTGCTTTCAGGGGGCAAGGCAGGTTCTCATGCCATCCAGGGGATCGGCGCCGGGTTCATCCCGGAAGTACTCGATACATCCATCTACAACGAAGTAATCAGGGTGACCAATGAAGATGCATTCGATTGCGCCCGCAGGTTGGCCCGTGAAGAAGGGCACCTTTCAGGGATATCCTGCGGTGCGGCCCTTTGCGGTGCATTACAGGTCGCACGCCAGCTTGGAACAGGCAAAAATGTTGTAGTAATCCTGCCGGATACGGGCGAACGCTATCTATCTACCGGAATTTTCGATTAAACTCCAGCGCCTTACAGATATTCTTTTAAACATCTCACCGGTTGCCGTGGCTTTTTCAGGCGGTGTGGACTCATCCCTTCTTCTCAAGGTTGCCTCGGAATCTTTGGGGCATGACTGCATTGCGTTGACAGTTGACGCACCTTACCATTTTCGCCGTGAACTTGCCGATGCTTCTGAACTGGCATCAGATCTGGGTGTCAGGCATTTTGTAATTCCATTTGATCCTGATACAGTGCCGGGGCTTATGCAAAACCCTGAAGACCGATGCTACCGCTGTAAAAAAGAGATGTTGCGCCTTTGTCTGAAAACGGTTGCCACTGGTGCTTTTAGCCTGATAGACGGCAGCAACATGGATGACCAGAACGCTCATCGTCCAGGTCTCAGAGCACTGTCAGAACTTGGCGTCAGGAGTCCTTTGTTTGAAGCGGGATTTTCAAAAGCCGATGTGCGGGAACTCAGCTGTATACTGGGGCTTAAGCAATGGGACAAACCGGCCCAGAGCTGCCTGCTTACCCGATTCCCCTATAACTATTCAATTTCGCAGGCCGAGCTTTTGCGTGTCGAAAGAGTTGAATCGGAAATTCAGAAGTTGGGTTTCAGAATTGTTCGGGTAAGGAGTTCAGGGGATATGGCGAAGATAGAATGTGATAAAGCAGATGAGGCACAGGGCCTATTTGAAGAAATCGAAAGGATCTGTCTGGAAGCTGGCTTTTCAGAGATTGATATAGACCCGGCTGGGTACCGTAGCGGAAGCATGGACAGGATTTAAGCTTCACGCTACGGCAGTCTCAGAGGCTTCAGCCAAAGATTGAAAAACTGCTGTTTGAAGCAAGCGGGGCGCTGTTTTGCGATGAAGTTGAAGCTGTCGCAACAGTGGTGCAGTTTGAACCGTTTCCAGATCCCATGCCGTTGCCACTGCCATCCATCTTGCGCACCTGATTCTGTTGTTGTACCTGAGGCGCTGTTTGCGCCGATCCTGTTGATTGAATCTGCATTGTTATCTCTCCCTTCGCCCCCCATTGAAACCACCAGACCATTTGGGGCGACCATATTCGTTTCTAAGCACAATCTGTTCACCCGCAGGATTTTTTATCCATTCAGTGAGCAGATAGGTGCGACCGTCTTGCCCTTGGGCCTTTGAACCACGGGCAGTTACCGTCTCTCCCTGTTTCCAGTCAAGTCTCTCGTTCTTGAGATACCACGGAGGGGCAAGCAACACCACAACACGTCCTGAAGGCTGCTCCATCTCAAAGAATATCTGCCCCCTGCCTGCTGGAGCCCTGGGGGGCGTTGCAACACGTCCGGTAATGATTACAACGGTATTTCTGTCGTAACCCTGTGCCAGATCCAGGCCGCTTGCATCTCCATCATTTCCTGGGCCGAACCCCAAAAAAGCTTCAGCCGGGGAATGCAACAGCAGAATTACTGCTGTAGTTATGAAGAGATGAAGCAGTCTGGATCGGCGCATGCTTTGGAATCCTTATCTACTGAGGAGCTGTAGTTGTTGTTGTTGCATTGGGGCCTGTCCCGTTCATTACACCTTTTCCGTTTGAAGGACGTGTTGTTGAGCCGTTTGCAGTTGTGCCGGTTTGCAGAAAGGTGCCGTCACGACGCTGGGAACCGGCAGGAGTTGTCTGGGTCTGGGTGCCTTGTGCCGCGCCAGCGCCACCACGTCCTCCACCACCGCCACCACCTCCGCCACCGCGTGCAAATGATTCTCCTGAAAAAGCAAATACAGTTGCAATTACCGCTGCTGCCACCACCCATTGTCCTGATTTCATATTGTTTTCTCCCTCTAATCTGATTTCGGGGAAAAGTCCCGATGGGGGTTACAGTTTACAGTAATTGTGCCAAAAAAGAATAATCAGGCTAACTAATGGTATTGACGGATTATTTTATTATGCAAGGTTTGCCAGAGAGAAAAGCATGTGCAATATATGCACTGGCTGTGCTGACTTTGCACCTGTTTTCAGGAGTCAACAATTCCATATTCCTTCAGACGGTACTGAAGTGTACGACGTGATATTCCCAGCCGTCCGGCTGCTACCCTACGGTTATTGCCACTTATTGCAAGGGCCTCAAGTATTGCATTTTTTTCTTTCTCTTTCAGCGAGTGGTCGCTTGAAAGGCATTCCATGCCTTTACCGCAACGGACCTGTTCGGGTATGTTGTTAAGAGTTATACTTCCGCGTCCAAGAATTACTGCCCGCTCAAGCACATTTTGCAACTCCCGGATGTTACCCGGCCAATCATAATCAGCAAGGGTCTCAATCAGATCAGCCGAGATATCCGGCGCAGGTTCGCCTGTTTGCGCTGATGCCCTGTTTAACAGGTAATTTATCAATTCCGGAATGCCGTCCCGACGCTTTTTAAGTGGTGGAAGTTCCACAGGAAAAACATTAAGGCGATAGTAGAGATCCTCTCTGAAGTGGCGTGTCTTTACTTCATCATCCAGGTTGCAGTTGGTTGCAGCTATAATACGCAGATCCGCCTTCAGTTCACGGCTTCCTCCAACTCTCTCGAAAATACGCTCCTGAAGGACCCTCAGGAGCTTTGACTGTAGCATCAGTGGCAGTTCACCTATCTCGTCCAGAAAAAGTGTGCCGCCTGCAGCAAGCTCGAACTTCCCCTGGCGGGCCTGTGTCGCCCCTGTAAAGGCACCCTTTTCATGGCCGAACAGTTCGCTTTCAAGCAGGTTTTCAGGGATTGCAGCACAGTTTATTGCAACAAAAGGGGCCTCTGCGCGTTTGCTGCCGAGATGTATGTATTTTGCAGCCAGTTCCTTTCCTGTGCCGGACTCGCCGGTTATCAATACAGTTGCATCTGTGGGGGAAACATCATTCAGCAGACGTTTTATCTCCAGCATCGCCTTACCTGCGAAAAGTACCTCATCAGGAGGAAGGCCGGAGGCTGCCCGCTCTTTTGGAACCGGAATACTGCGCGCCCTGTTTCCTGAATCCAGTATCCGCTTCACCAGTGATCTAAGCGTGGCAGGGTCTTTCAGTGGCTTGGTCAGAAAATCAGCCACACCCTCCTTCATTGCAGAAACTGCTTCTTCCACTGTGCCAAAGGCGGTGAGCAGTATGAAAGGCGGAGCTATGCCATTAGCTGTTGCTGTCCTGAATAGATCCAGGCCGTTCATTCCGGGAAGTCGAAGGTCTGAAAGGACGAGATCAAAAGACTGTCGCTGAAGAGCCATCAAGGCTGCCTTTCCGTCCTCACGCTCAAGCAGCAGATACCCCTCATCTTCCAGAATTGCCGACAGAAGTGAGCGAAAAGTCGGGTCATCCTCCACCAGAAGTATTCGTGCGGCAGTACTCATGCAAGTTCCTTTGCCAGGGGCAGCCTGAGGGTAATCTCTGCGCCGCTGGTCCAGTTGGCTGCAGTGATGGTTCCCCCGCAGCCTTCCACAATTTTTCTGCATATAGGCAGTCCAAGACCGCTTCCGCTGGCCCTGCTGGTATAGAACGGATCAAATGCCCGTTGGATGGCTTCATCTGCAAAGCCTGGGCCATTATCTGATAAAACTATTTTCATCATGCCGGATTCCTCTGAAAGGTCAGCCATTATCTTTCCCCCCTCCGGCATTGCCTGAAGCGCATTGCTGAAAAGGTTGAGAAAAATCTGCCGCAGGCGGTCAGGGTGGCAGGTCACCGGCTTATTTGTCGCTGCCTCAAGTTCAAGTGTAACGCCATGCTGTCTGGCCTCTTCGGCAAGACTGCCAAATGCCTCTTCCAATACCGATACAAGGGGGACAATGCCTTCTGGAGGAGGTTCAGGGCGGGCATAGTTTAACAGGTCGTTCACCAGATCTTCAAGGCGTTCGGATTCTGATACTATGCTGGCCGCATAGCTTTTCTGGCGGGGATCGTCAAGCCTCTCACCAAGCAGTTGGGCAAAACCTTTGATTCCGGCAAGAGGGGTCCTTACCTCGTGTGCCATTACAGCGCCCATTTCTCCAAGCCGGGCCAGATGCTCACGGCGTCCCAGTTCTTCCCGTCGTGCAATATCGCGGCGTTGCAACCGGATCGCCAGTATGCCAAATACCCATGAGGCGATTGTTACACCCAGCAACAGTGTAAGTCCTGTTCTGGCCCTGCGGATAAGAAGGTCGGCCTGCCAGGTGTGAAGTGCAAGCCTTAGAATTAATGTTTCACCCGGCAGATGCAGCTGCTGGTGTGTTTCAAAAACAACCTCGCCGGTGCCCAGGCGTATCCTCTCTTCGTGCATAATCGGGGCAGAAACCACTGAAAGATAGCGTTTGTCCGCAACTTGCTCACCTGAAAGACCGCTATTGGTATGAAATCTGATAAGCCCGTTACGGTCAATTACTGCAAAATAGGCAATATCAGGGGATTGAAAGCCTGAAAGAAGCTTAAGCGTCGGGTCTTTTGTGGCAACAGCCTCAATCCCCTGGCCCAGGGAGAGGGAAAGAGCCTGAAGAATTGAGTGGGCCACCGGTTCTGCACTCCTGTAATTGGAAATGGCAAACCAGAGCAGCATGCTGGTCAGCAGTATGCCACCCACTATAAGAAACCTGTATGTTTTCAAATTCATCATGTTTTGCATACTAATCCCTTGAAGCGGCATTCAGTCAAGTATCATTTTTCTTACTGTCTTCTTCTTGACATCGCCCCACCAGGCTGTAATCTGTATACATGTGAATATTTTCAAAGATTGCGCCAAAGGTTGATGAATGAATTTTCAAAGAATCATCATAACGATTATTCTGCCTGTGCTGATTGCATCAGTAGTTATACAACCGTATGAAGCCCTTGCTCAAAAGGAAGTTGCCGCTGTTATACTTAAGAATGTGCCTCCTCTATCATTTGTTGACAGCAATACAGGAAAACATACCGGTTTTGCTGTTGAGTTCCTTGATGCAATAGCCCTTAAAACCGGACTTAAAATCAAATATCTTGAAGTAAATGACTGGGCAGAAATTGATAAGGCGCTTAAAAACGGTTCCGCAGATATCTGCCCTGTGATTTCCGAGAGTCCCAAAAGGCACGACTACCTCAATTTTACTGAACCAGTAGAAACAACAAGTCTTAATATCAGTGTTCGCAGTTCAACATCGGATATTAATAACCTGCTGGATCTGGACGGGCGAAAGACCGGAGTTGTAAATGGAAGTCATGCCTGGATGTTTCTCAAGGATAACAGGGATATAAGGCTTGTTCAGTTTGATTCTATCCAGGTCGCCATCCTTGAGCTTCTATCTGGCAGAATAGATGCGCTTATTGCCCCTGAAAGGATAGTAAGCGGCATTACGCAGGCAGCAGGCGTTGAAGGCCAGATCAAGATCATCAGTAAGCCAATTACTGAGTTTAAGCGGTCGGTTGGGGTGCGAAAGGGTGACCACGCCCTGTATGAACTTATAAATGGATCTGTGGCAACTTTTGTGCACACCCCCGAGTACCAGGTAATATACAGCCGATGGTACGGGAAAATTCCGTCTTACTGGACTGCACGCCGGGTCGGCTATACCATGGGCTCAGTTTTTGCCGCCCTTTTGCTGTTGATTGCAGTTATCCGATATCGCACAATGCTTAAGGTAAACCGCAGGATAAAGGAGAACGAGCAGCGTTTCAGGGGGATATTTGACCAGACAACCCAGCTTGTGGGGCTTTTAAATCCTGATGGATTTCTTCTGGAGGTAAACCAGACAGCCCTGGATATGGTTGGCGTGACAATTGAACAGGTCAGGAATCTTCCGTTTCCTGAATGTCCATGGTGGGCCCACAATAATGAGTTGAAGGCAAGTATTGTGAAGGCCATTGAAGAGGCAAGGAGTGGTGTACTTGTCAGGCTGCCTGTGACACATCTCTCCAAAGAGGGAGAGTTGCGGCATATAGATTTTTCAATAAAACCTGTCTTTGATGACTCAGGAAAACTCTGTCTGCTGATACCGGAGGGCAGTGATGTGACAGAGAGGGTTATGGCAGAAACAAGGCTCCATGAGCAGGCCATACAACTGGAGCAGGAAATTGCCGAGCGTCAGCATGCACAGGAAGAGCTGAATTCCATCAATGAGTCCCTTGAGGCGAGGGTTTCCTGTGCCATTAAGGAACTGCGGGAGAAGGATTCTCTGCTTATGCAGCAAAGCCGTCAGGCTGCAATGGGAGAACTGCTTACAAACATCTCGCATCAATGGAGGCAGCCACTCAACAATATAGCTGTCTATATTCAGAACATGCAGTATTTAAGCAAGAAAAAGGAGCTTACTGAAGAGGAGCTGGACAATGATATTGCAATGGTTATGGATATACTCAAGCAGATGTCACGCACCATTGACAGCTTCAGAAAACTGTTTCAAGAAGACAGGATAAGGGCTGAATTCCCGCTGTCCCAAACAGTTGAACAGTGCCTGAATCTTGTAAATTCTGCCTTTGATTCAGGTAATATAAGGATCCGGACATTCTGTAATGATGATGTCCGGGTTATTGGCTTTCCCAATGAATACGCCCAGGCCCTGATGAATATCCTCTACAACGCCAGAGATGTGTTGCTGGAACGGCAGGTTGCTAATCCGCTGATTGATATTTCTGTTAAAAAAGAGGGGGCTGTTTCGGTTCTGTCAGTGGTGGACAATGGCGGTGGGATTGCTGAAGATATACTTCCACATATTTTTGAACCGTACTTCAGCACAAAAGGGGCCGCGCAGGGAACAGGGATAGGCCTGTACATGGCCAAGACCATGATAGAAAAACATATGGGGGGCAGGCTAAGCGCCAGAAATGTTGATAACGGCGCTGAATTCAGAATAGAGCTATAGTTCCATTGACATTGCATTTTCATCACAATCCGGGAACTTGGGGCATTTTATGCAATCGCCCCAAACCTTGTGTGGCAGTGTTGACTTGTCTACCAGAACAAACCCCATCTTCCCGAAAAATTCCGGCTTGTAGGTAAGACAGAATATTTTTTTGAGCCCCAGTTCCCTTGCTTCCTGAATACATGCTTTAACAAGGGCGCTGCCGATTCCCTTCCGCCCTGCATCAGAGGCAACCGCAACCGATCGGACCTCAGCCAGATCCTCCCATACTATGTGCAGGGCAGCTACTCCGGAAATCCTCCCGTCATCAGAGACTTCAACATAAAAATCCCGTAGTGACTCATAAATTTCAGAAAGGGATCTGGAAAGCATCTCCCCTTTGCTTGCAAAAGTTGTAAGAAGCTTCTGAATCTCTTTCACGTCACCTATCTGTGCTTTACGAAGCATATATAATCCTTGGTCTTGAAATCCTGATGCATGGATGGCGTCAGGTTGCATTGTCTGTTTTATAACAACTCTTCTTCATCTCCCAGCAGATTCTGTGGAAGTAACGCTGTCACTTCGCCAGCCGGAAGTTCCTGAACATCCTTGAGTTTTCTTCCCACAGCCCGTGACCTGATCTTTGCCTTTTCGATGGTGTCCGATGCCTGATTCAGCTTTTTCTGCACCATGTCCAGAATATCACCGTACTTTGTCCATTCGGTCTTAACTGCTGCAAGCAGCTTCCATACCTCGCTGGAACGCTTCTGTATGGCCAGTGTGCGGAAACCCATCTGCAGGCTGTTTAAAATTGACCAAAGAGTGGTTGGCCCTGCAATTACAACACGGTGCTCACGCTGGATAAACTCTGTCAAGCCGGGTCTGCGGATGACTTCGGCAAAAAGTCCTTCTATGGGCAGAAAGAGAATTCCAAAGTCCGTAGTTTTTGGGGGATTCAGATATTTTGATGAGATATCGGCAGCGCAGCCCTTTACACGGCTTTCAAGCTGTTTTCCGGCCAGTTCGGCCCCCTCTGCATCGGATCTTTCCTGGGCCTCAATCAGGCGCTGGTAGTCTTCCACCGGAAATTTGGCGTCAATTGGCAGCCAGACGGTCTCATCCCTGTCTGTACCTTGCCCCGGCAGTTTGATTGCATATTCAACCCGTTCCGCCCCATCCTTTGTAGCTACGTTGGTGGCGTATTGCTCCGGATTAAGCACCTGCTCAAGTATGGCGCCAAGCTGAACCTCTCCCCAGGTTCCACGGGTCTTTACGTTTGTTAATACCTTTTTGAGATCCCCGACGCCGGTGGCAAGGGACTGCATCTCTCCAAGGCCCTTGTGAACCAGTTCAAGGCGTTCGCTTACCTGTTTGAATGATTCGCCCAGCCTCTTTTCAAGGGTCCCTTGGAGTTTTTCATCCACCGTCTGGCGCATCTGATCCAGCTGTTTGGCATTATCAGCCTGCATGGCCTGGAGTTTGCTCTCCATGGCGGCCCGCAATTCTTCAAGCTTTTTCTCATTTGATTCTGAAAGTTTGCCAACAACTGAAGCAAGTGACTCAAGCTGGGTTTTCTGTATGTTGGCCAGTTCTCCCATTGTCTTTGTAGTTGATTCAGTTATGCCTTTAAGGGTGGCTACAACTTCTTCTCTCAGCTGCTTTGCGCCAGTGGCAGACTCTGCTCTGCCAGCATCAAGACGTTCTCCGCTTTCCTTTGAAAAGGCTGCAAGCTGTGCGGAAAAAGTGTCCAGCTGGCTTTTGAGAAATCTGGCAAGATCGTTAACCCTTTGCGCCACTGTATCGCCGAAGGTCTTGAAGGCTGCGGTAAGTTCCTGTCTCTGTTCCTTTCCTGCCCTGGCAAGTTCGTCCCTGCTTAGGGCAATTTCTTCCCTTACAGCGCGTTCAGTGCGTTCCTGGGCCTTTTCAAAGGCATCAAGTCTCGAGCTGATGGCAACTGAATCTGTCTGCGAGAGTTTTTTCAGAATAATGAGCTGGATTACAAGAACCACACAAAGGATAAGCAGGATCACAATGTACATCAAAGACATCTATGTTTCTCCTTTTATATGTGGTTTACCAGCGAATTCAAGGCAATAAAACTACTCAATCCTGCCCTGAAGGCGCAACAGGCCATCAAGAATGGTAACCGGATGTGGCGGGCAGCCGGGTATGTAGAGGTCAACCGGGAGTATGGTGTCAAGGCCTGCGCTTATCTCGGGAGAACCGTTGAACGGGCCACCGCTAATGGCGCATGCGCCGCATGCCACAACAATTTTGGGCGACGGAATGGCCTCCCAGGTCTTGAGTAATGCCTCTCTCATGTTTTCAGTGACAGGCCCGGTTACCCAGATGCCATCGGCATGGCGGGGTGAGGCCACAAACTGGATGCCGAAACGTCCCAGATCCCAGCCTATTGTTGTCAACACGTTACTGTCGGCTTCGCAGGCATTGCAGCCGCCTGCGCTTACTTCACGGAATTTGAGGGATCTTCTGAATATTTTAAGCAGGTCCGGAGGCAGCGGGTGGGCCAGGTGATGTTTTCCGGATGGCCGGACAAACAGGTCTTCACGTTTGGAAACCGCCAGACGGTGATCTTTTGTGAAACTTATAAGGGCTGCCAGAGGACAGTCGGCACAATAGAGACAGTTTCCCATATCAAGGGACAAGCCGTTTTCATCGCAGTTCAGGGCCTGATATGGACAGGCTTCAATAAAAGCTGCCATATCACCTTCGCCTGGCATGTCGGAATTAAAGGCCGGGTAGCCACGGAAGCGCTCAGGCAGTGTAACCGGCCCATCCGGGTAGGACATGGTTCTGTATCCCTGAATGGTCAGTCTTTCTTTAATAGCTCGCAGCATGGTCGGTTTCTCCCCTTACAGATCAAAGCCGCAATAGGACAGGTTAAAGCTCTTGTTGCAGAGCGGGAAGTCGGAAATCTGTTCATTACGAAGCGACATGGCCAGCCCCTGCCAGTTGTGGAATGAGGGATCGGTTATTTTATAGTGCTGGAAATGCCCTGTGGAATCTGTAATGGCAACATGGCATACCTCACCCCGCCATCCTTCTGTAAGCGCGGCTACAAAATGATCGGCCTGAATTGTTTTCTGTTCGGCTGCATTGGAGCCTGATGGGAGGTGGCTTACCTGTTCTGCTGCAAAATCCAGTGATTTCTGGCATTCCTGCCAGCGGACAGTGCTGCGGGCACAGACATCTCCGTGGAAACAGGTGACAATAGGCACCTGCGCCATTTGATAGATACCAAAAGGATAATCGGAACGGACATCGCGCTTGAGTCCGCAGGCCCGGGCCGCTGGCCCCACCAGCCCGAGTTCCGTGGCCATATCAGCCGAAACAGTGCCGGTACCCTCCAGACGGCTCATGACAGAGGGGGTGCTCCACAACAGATCAATGGCGCTTGTCAGTTCGGCGCGGCCAATGTCCAGGCGCTTCAGGAGATCTTCACGCTGCGTCTTATCAAGCCCGAAAACAGTGCCGCCTGGCTTTAACATGCCCCGCCCGAAGCGGCTGCCGCACAAAAGGGCGCTCATGTTGAGGAAATCTCCTCTGATCCGTCCACAGAATGAAGATGTTGGCAGATACCCCACATCCCCTGCAATGGCCCCCAGATCACCTGTATGGTTTGCCAGCCGTTCCAGTTCAAGGGCAATACCACGAAGGGCCTCCGCTGCCGCCGGAGGACGTGTCTTTGACAATCCCTCAACCACCATGCAGTAGGCCTCGCCGTGCCCTATGCTTGTGTCACCGGCTATGGCCTCCATCTGGCGCAGGGTTTTGGGAAAAGGGCCGCCGATCAGCATCTTCTCAATGCCCCGATGCTGGTATCCAAGTGATATTTCGAGATGAAAGACCTGCTCGCCGTGGCACTGGAAACGGAAATGTCCAGGTTCGATAACGCCAGCATGCACCGGCCCGACTGCCACTTCGTGAACCTCTTGACCCTCCACTCGGTAGTAGTCCATCACCCCTACACGAATCGGTTCATCATCAGCACGGCCCCAGGCATCGCGTCCGGCAACCGATGAACGCAGAAACCTCACCGGTTTGAACCAGGGATGTCCATTGAAGCGTATACCCCATTGCTCGGCAATCTCCCGCTCAAACAGTTGAACCTGAGGGCATCGCTCTGCCAGTGAGGGGAAGGAATCGGCATTGCAAACCGTTTTCATTACCCCAAGCAGTCCATCGGCAGGGGAGGCCAGTACACAGTACAATGATGTCTGATCATTTTCCGGACAACCGAAGTAGGAACTGACTCTCCAGCCGTGGCTGGTCATATCAAGCATGGTCTGGAGAAAACTGTCGTTATTGCTTGTCGGTATCGCTTTGCAGGCAATGGGACGGGCATTGTAAATAACCCTTAAAATATCATTCATGGCCGTACCTCCAGCATCGTTGCGCCGTCGCGCAACAGCTGAAGCAATGTTTCGGGAGGCCAGACACCAAGCCAGAGTATCAGCATCATCATGGCCAGTGGGGGGCCTGCGGTAAGCAACTGGTCACGGTAATCGGATTGGGGCAGATCAGGTCCGGGCCTGCCCATAACCATCGGGAGCACTGTAAGGGCCATGCCGATAAATATAACTGCAAGAAAAAACAGGAAAAGCCCCCCTATAAGATAGTGGCCTCCGAGAAAGATGCTGGATATGATTGAAAATTCGCTCACAAAAGGTGAAAAGGGTGGTGATCCGGTAATGGCTATGAAACCTGCCAGAAAAAGTCCGCCTGACCAGGGGAGGCGGGTAAGAGCCCCCTGCACTATCTCGGTGGTCTTGGCGCCGTAGGAACGATGGATATTACCTGAGGAGAGAAACAGTACACCTTTTGTAAGGCCGTTGTTGATAAGGTGAAACAGTACGCCAAACAGCGCGCCCCTGCTGCCGATTCCCAGGCCCACGGCAAGAATGCCCACATGTTCGACACTGGAGTAGGCAAGCATTCTTTTAAAGTCATGCTGACGGGCCATGAATATGGCTGCCACTGCCATGGAGAACAGTCCAAGGACAACAAGGGTCTGCTGAAAGAATGCAACTTCGGTGACTGAAGCCAGACAGACCTGATAAACCCGAAGTATTGCCAGAAAAGCGCAGGTAACAAGACCTCCGGACAGAAGCGCGCCGACCAGGCCAGGGGCCTCGCCGTAAGCGTCAGGTTTCCAGGTATGAAGAGGCGCAAGCCCCATCTTTGAGCCATACCCCACCAGAAGAAAGATAAAGGCAGCATGGAGCCAGCCCCGGTTAAGGAGGTGGGCTTCCTGAAGCAGATCACCAAGCAGGAGTGTGGCGTCCTGGTGGGCTACGTGGGTTGCGTAGGCGAGGAACAACAGACCAAGAAGCGCCAGGGCGATACCCACCGAACAGATAAGAAGGTATTTCCAGGTTGCCTCTATGGAGCGGGCGCAGCGGTTGAAGTAGATAAGCGGTGCCATTGAAACAGTCGTGGTTTCCACCGCTACCCAAAGCAGTCCAAGATGCTGGCAGAGGGTTACAAGACTCATGGCCGAAAGGCATACAAGGAGCCCCAGGCAGAGAACCCGGTTTGATCGTTCCTGACGGTAGGTCAGGTATCCTACGGCATAGACCGCACATACAGCAAACAGTACGGATATGGCAAAAAGGGCTATCTTGCCCAGTGGATCCAGCCAGATCCATCCGGAATGCATCGGAGCCGATGGAGTGCCGATAAGATAGAGCGAAAGCCCCAGATGCGGCAAAGCTATTGCCGGAAGTATAAGGGGTCGGAGGCGATTGTCCGGAATAAGCCACGCAATGAGCGCCCCTGCCAGGGGCAGTATGGTAATCAGGTGAATGATCATACCTACTCCTCCTTAAGGGTCTGTAACTGTGTCGTGTCCACAGATGAAAACTCACGACTTATATGGTTTATCACTATTCCCATTACAAATATCCCCACAAGAAGGTCCAGCAAGGCCCCGGCCTCAACCATGAACGGCATTGCCTCTGTCAGAAGCAGGCCGAATATGAAAATGCCGTTTTCCAGCACAAGATAGCCGATAACCTGTGAAATGGCTTTTTTCCGTGTGGTAAGAATAAGAAAGCCGGTCATCAGTGTGGCTATTGAGGCTGGAACAAAAAGCAGTTCACGATGTTCAGGAGCCAGGGGGAGCTTCTGGGCAAATACAAAGGCCAGGGCAGTAAAAACAGCGCCCAGGAGCAGGGTTGGCACATAGCCAATAAACGGTTCCACTTCTCGTCTTATCTGGGCCTTTCGCACCGCATCGTTGATAAGATAGGGTATCACTATTCCCTTGGCTAAAATAATACTGACGGTTATCAGCAGAAGATGGCCGGAAAATGGATGTATGAGACCTGGAATAATTCCCAGAATCACCCCCTGGACAGCCACTGCCCGTATGGCAAATGCAAGGCGGCTTGATCCAAGCATTATGAAATTGATAAGCATTACAAGAACAAGAAGCTGGTCAGCTAAAGAGACCATCTGCAATCACCTCACTATCAGCAGCATGGCAAAGGCTGAAAGGATTGTGGCGGCCACAAGCAGCTGCGGAATCCTTACAAGCCGAAGGCGGGCCATGGCTGATTCCACCACGCCTATAAGTATGGCAAGCATCAGCATGGCAACAATAAATACAGCCCAGTCGGCAAGCATGTTGCCAGTTCTGAACGGCACAGCCAGATTCACAAATACCGCACCCAGAACGAACAGCTTGAGGGCTGCAGAGTAGAGAATAATCCCGAATGAAGGGCCACTGTGGTCCAGCACCATTACCTCGTGGATCATGGTCAGCTCCAGGTGGGTGTTGGGATCATCAAACGGAATCCTGCAGTTCTCGGCAAGAAGGGCAATAAACAGCGCCCCCACAAGCAGCAGCATGGTGGCCCCCGCAGTAATCCATACATCAAAAGAGGGGTAGGTAAGCATGGAAGTCAGTGAAAGGGTCTTGCTCATTCTGGCCAGGGTAATCATTATGAAGAACATGGTAGGTTCAACAAGGCATGAGTAGGTCACTTCACGGGCCGCCCCCATCCCTTCAAAAGCAGATCCTGTGTCAAGGGCCGCGCTGGTGGTGAAAAAACGGGCCAGCCCGAACAGGTAGGCAAAAAGGATCATGTCGCCGTTAAAGGAAATTATTGAAGGGTGGTTGCCAAGGGGCACCAGCATGGCAGCCACAATGGTTGCGGCAAGGGTTACTACCGGACCTGCCCGAAAGACCCAGGTGGTGGTGGAGCTGAAAACCGAACCTTTGCGAAACAGCTTGATCAGGTCGTAATAAGGTTGCAGGTACGGGGCTCCCAGACGTCCTGCAAAGGCAGCCTTGGTCTTGTTTATTACACCAAGAAGAAGGGGGGGCATCAAAAGCAGCAGAACAATATGAATCAATAGACTCGTCATGGTTGGCTCCAGGCCATCAGGACAAACAGGGTGGCAAATATATAAAGCATATAGAGATAAAGGTGGCCGCCCTGCATTCTGCGAAGCCATGAAAGGCACCAGTCTGCCCCTGTGAACAAGGGAATTATAATCCGGTCCAGAATTCTCTCGTGGGTTGGAATGACAAAACGGGTTGAAGAGGGGAATACAGCGTTTAATGATGGCAGTCTGACAACCGTTCCCGCCCAGCCGCCGAAAATTCCGGCTGCAAGTTCGGCAAATGATGTTCCGGTGTACTGCATTCTGGGGGTAGGGGCCAGATAGCCGCATCCCCAGGTGTCAGAAGCTGCAACAGCTCTGCGCTTTACAATAAAGCGCCACAAAAGCCAGATTGCAGATGCCAGCGCAAACAGGAGTCCGTTCATTATGGCAAACTGGCGAAGGGGGACAGAAGCGGCCAGTTCATTGAATGCAAATGGGGTCAGGCCGCTGTATTCAACCACGGCAGGCGCAACCAGACGCAGCAGCAGAGGCATTGCAATGCCTGCAATGAGGCAGAGGCCAGCAAGAACAAACATCGGGAGCAGCATGGCTGACGGTGTTTCATGGCCAGCGGCAGCGTCGGAACTCCTTGGGATACCGGTGAAAATTGATCCGTAGAGTTTTACGAAAGTTATGACAGCCAGTCCGCCCACCAGCGCAAGAAGGGGGGCAATAAATGCCATAACCGGCAAATGGGCGTTCATTCCTTCTGAAAAAGCACCGAAATAGAGAAAAAGTTCGCCAGCAAAACCGTTAAAGGGGGGCAGACCGCAGATTGCAATGCAGCCGGCCATAAACAGTGGGGCAGTACGGGGCATTATTCGAGCAAGGCCCCCCATCCGGTCAATCTGACGGGTTCCTGTTGCATGGATGATGGCGCCGCTCCCCAAAAACAGCAGAGGCTTGAAAAGTGCGTGATTTATTATATGCATGAAGGCCCCTGCCAGGCCAAAGGCGGTAAGCATCCGGTTGCCTGATTCCATTCCAACCAGCGCCATCCCCAGGCCTATGCAGATTATTCCTATGTTTTCAATGCTGCTACAGGCTAAAAGACGTTTAAGATCATGCTGGATTGATGCAAGGGTGATACCTGTTACAGCAGAAACAGCCCCCAGAATCAAAAGCAGCCAGCCGAACCATGCAGGCAGCACTGCAAAGAATGAAGCGGTTCTGAGGATGCCATATATACCTACTTTGAGCATTATTCCTGACATAAGGGCCGATACATGGCTGGGTGCGTTGGCATGGGCCCCCGGCAGCCAGATGTGAAGCGGCATTATGCCTGCTTTTGCGCCAAAACCTGTCAGTGCGGCAATGAGTATTACCGCTGCATAACCCCCGGATTCGTGAAGGCTGTGTGCAGTTGGAAGGATAAAAGAGCCTGTTATTCCATGTAAAAGAGAAAAAAGGACAAACAGGAACATTGTTCCGGTATGGGTGGCCAGCAGGTAAACCGTTCCGGCCCGCTGAACCATGGCATCCTGCTGGTCCGTCATAAGAAGCATCCATGAAGAAAGGGCCATAATTTCCCAGGCCATAAGCAGCAGAACACCGTTATTGGCAATAAGCACCATTGCCATGGAGGCTACAAGCAGGCCGGAAAAAAATGTCACCCTTTTTTCAGTGGCGGGCTGTGCGGCGGATGGCATGTAGGCCATGCCATATACAGAGCAACAGGCAGAGGCAAGGAACAACGGTAGCAGAAAGATGGCAGACAGTGGGTCGGCAGAGAGTTCGCAGTTGTTGAAAGGAAGTTGCCAGTGAATAAGAGAGTGGAATGGTGAAGCTGTGTTTATGATGCGGAATGCAGCAACCATACCTAAAAGCGCGGCAGATACAGTTGTAGCAACGGATATGATCTGTCCAGGGCCAGGTCTTCTTATTAAAAGACCTGGAAGTCCGCTTGCCCCGATCAGCGCAACTGCGAAGAGCAGCGCGGCAAACGGATCAATGGCTATGTTCCAGACAAAGATCATAAAAAAATCTGTTCCGTGGTTGAAGGAGTAGCGCTGGACCATTCAAAACAGAGACAGCGTTTTAAGCAGATATTTAAATAGCACATTTTTTTTGATTATAGTATAAATTTCTCAATTAAAAGGCATTTCTTCTCGAAATTCCGCACTTGAACTGCCAAAATCTACATATAAAGGTATAAATATTTATGCAGTTAAAACCAGGTGATGCAGCTGAAGCGCTTCAGGTTGATGAGAAGACGGTACTGCGCTGGATACGTCACGACAACCTTCCGGCTGAGCAGATTCGCGGCGACTATCGGATTAACCGTGTGGATCTTTTGGAGTGGGCAACGGAACGTCGTATCAAGCTTGATCCATCTATTTTTGAACTTGACGAAAGCGACGATATAAGGCCCCTGCCACCTTTAAGCCAGGCCCTTGAGGCCGGAGGTATTCACTGCAATGTCCCTGGGGATGATGTCCAGTCAGTTCTGCAGAGGGTGGTTGAACTTCTGGAGCTGCCTGAAGAGCTTGACCCTGAATTCGTGCTACAGGTGCTGCTGGCCCGTGAGGCGATGGGAACCACCGCAGTAGGTGATGGCATAGCTATTCCTCACGTCCGCAATCCATTGCTTTTAAGGCTGCCGGTGCCAAAGGTTTCATTGTGTTTTCTGGCCAGGCCCATTGATTTTGGCGCCGTAGATGGCAAGCCGGTGCATATCCTTTTTACCATCACCAGCCCTACGGTGAGAACTCATCTGCATCTTCTGTCAAAACTGGCCTATTCCCTGCGTGATGACCGTTTGCGCCAGGCTCTGCAGGCAGCCTGCCAGCCTGCTCTTATCCTGGACACACTTCGTCAGATTGAAGCTGATATGTCAAGGAGCAGCAGATGAATAACGGGCTTTGGTTGAGTGATCCGACCATCCTGCTGATCAGCGCATCTGTTTTTGCCGCCGTTTCAGGTCTGCCTGTTGCCCTCAGGCTTTTTTCGCCATCTGCCGCCCAACGTCTCTCTTCTGCCCTTATCTCTGCCGCATCAATAATAGGTCTTTACGGAGCAATATGCGCGCTTCTAACAAGGAGCGTCGCTGTTTACCAGCTGACATGGCCACTTCCTTTTGGCCTTCATCAGTTTGGGCTTGATCCACTTTCAGCTGTTTTTGTCATTCCCGTGCTTATAGTTGCCTGCTGTTGCAGCATATATGCCATATCCTACTGGCCTGCATCAGAAAATTCAGAAAACATTCGCAAGCTTACCCTCTTTTTCGGGCTGCTGGTAAGCGCAATGCTCTGGGTGCTTCTCGCCCGTTCCGCTGCCGTTTTTCTGTTCGCCTGGGAGATCATGGCGCTGGCTGCTTATTTCATACTGACAACCAGTGATGAAGAGCCTGAAGTACGCAAGGCGGGAATACTTTACCTGATCTGTACCCATATCGGCACACTTACCCTGTTTGCCTTCTTTTCAATTCTAAAGGTTTCAACCGGAAGTTTTGCTCTCCCTGCCCAGGCATCAATACATGGCGCCACAGGTCTGGCCACTGTTCTTTTCCTCCTCTCATTACTCGGTTTTGGACTTAAGGCCGGAATAATGCCATTTCATATATGGCTTCCAACGGCCCACGCCAATGCCCCCAGTCATGTATCGGCAATCATGTCCGGAGTGATTCTTAAAATAGGAATTTACGGATTACTACGCTCGCTTTCATTTTTTACGGCAATTCCCCTGTGGTGGGGCATAACCCTCCTTGCGCTGGGGGTGGTGTCCGGTGTGGCAGGTGTGGCCTTTGCCATAGGCCAGCATGACCTTAAGCGACTTCTTGCCTATCACAGCATTGAAAATATCGGAATCATCTGCATCGGTATAGGGGTTGGACTTATTGGTGTAACAAACGGTTCAAATACACTTGTCCTTCTCGGAACAGGGGGGGCATTGCTCCATGTAATAAACCATGCCCTGTTCAAGGCTCTGCTGTTCCTTGGCGCAGGTTCAATAATTCACGCCATCGGCACAAGGGAGATTGACCGGATGGGTGGCCTGATAAAAAGCATGCCACGCACTGCAATACTGTTCCTCATCGGCGCTGTAGCCATCTGTGGCCTGCCACCTTTGAACGGTTTTGTAAGTGAACTGCTTATCTATCTGGGGCTTTTTAACGCTGCAATAAATGGGAGCGGAGCTGCTGCTGCTGCCCTGTCAGCTCCGTTTCTGGCCCTGGTTGGAGGGTTGGCCCTTGCCTGCTTTGTAAAGGTTTTTGGGGTTGTGTTTTCAGGAGTGCCCAGATCACCGGAGGCTGCCAGTGCAAAAGAAGCCGGAATTTCAATGATATTCCCTATGGTTCTGTTGGCTTCTGTCTGTATCGCCATAGGTCTTTTCCCTTTGATTATCTCCCCGATTCTGGATAGCGCCGTCAGTTCATGGTATATGGGCGCAGAGGCCCTGCATATCTTGAATCTGGCGCCGCTGCCATGGCTCTCATTTTTAGCCATTGCCCTTATA
>CAZXTZ010000027.1:3364-21998 GCA_964643645.1 uncultured Geobacteraceae bacterium | reverse complement strand
CCTTAAAAGTCCAAGCCTCTGATGGTCAAGCAGTTCGGCACAGAGGCTTTCAAACATAGGGTTAAGCTCACTGTATGAAAATGATTCAAATGGTGTATCAGCTGCGGATTCTGCCAGTTCATATACAATGGGGTCGTAAAGGAGCCAACCCTCAAAAAAGGGCTCTTCAAGAAGAAATTCGCTTTGGGCAAGATGTGATGGGAGTTTTTCAACAAGTCCATCAAGCAGTTCCGGTGAGAATGATGGAAGATATTTTGAAGGCCTCAAATCTGTCTGTCCAAAAAAATGACGGGAGGCATATATGTCAGGAGGCATATAGAATCCCAGCTCCATGCTCTGGTTCACTCCATCTTTAAGCAGACCTGCCAGATACGGAAATGATACAGGGAACATACCCTCGCTGACATTTACCTCGTCAAGATACTCATCGTGATCTTTCATGTTCTTGAGGATTGTCAGCATGGCCCTGAGCAGTCCTTCATCCTCTGATATCTGGACTACAAGGGCTACAGGCCTTCTGTCGGAAATCTCCCACGAAATCCAGATGGTTCTTGTTCCATAGCAGTCAACAGGACTCGACTGAGCCGCTATCAGATGTACCGGTTCAGAAAACTCTGGCGGGAGAGGCTCAGCGGTTTTTATTCCTGTAAAGCCCAGTTTACGGATGCTGCGTGTAATTCTTTCATCAATCCCTGAAACCCAAAGGTTATTAAGGGACTGAAGAGCAGCAAGTGAGGCCGGATGACGCAGGCTGCCAAGAGTATCCACCGCCTGAATAGCCACCTCGGAATACTCAAAATTTGCAAGCATTCGCAAAAAGGCAGCAGCTTCCGACTCAAATCCTGTACAATTTGCCAAACGCCTTGCAAGCTGAATACGAAGTCCCTCGTCAGATTCGAGAAACCTCTCCATGAAGCGAATCATTCCCTCAATACCTGAACTCAGGCACGATTCGAGAAAACTGCCGATTGAGCCGGAGCCAAGTTCGTCACGGGCAAATGGAGGGGCTGTAACATCAACTCCGTAATCTTCTAGTATCTCTAGGAGGGGAAGGCGTCCGTCATCTCCAAGATCACGACGCCTTATGGCCAGCTCCACCAGCTGGTCTATCCAGCCTGATGAATCGAAAAAATCAAGCAGGGAGGTGTATCTGTAGAGGAGTTCCTGATCAAGCTCATTTGAGAGCCTTCTTACAAGCGGTGGAAGCGCCCTTCTTTCAGACTTCTGGAGACGGCGTCCGATCCTTTCAATCTGATCCCTTGTTATGCTTTCTCTTTTAAGAAAGTCAAGGAGACGGACTATTCTCCGCCTCTCCCTGTGGGTTCTGTCAACAGTTACAGCCCGGGGCATGGCCGCTGGGGATTACTCCCCGACCTCATCCGATTCCTCTTCCTCATCCTTTTCAGCAAGCCTTGCAACGGCAACTATCTTCTCGTGCTCCTCAGTTACCATAAGCCTTACCCCCTGTGTGTTCCTGCCGATTACAGAGAAGCCGGAAACAGGCACACGAAGGATCTTGCCCTGATCTGTTATGACCATCAGCTGGTTCTCATCGGATACCTGCATCACATCAACCACCATTCCGTTTCGGTCGTTGGTCTTTATTGTGATCAGGCCCTTGCCGCCCCGTGACTGACCACGGTATTCATCAAGGTCTGTCCGCTTGCCAAAGCCGTTCTCGGTGACAGTGAAGATGGTGGAGCCGGTGGCTGCAGGATCAACAACCTCCATGCCGATAACCTCATCATCACTGGCAAGGTTCATGCCACGAACACCACGGGTTACCCGTCCCATTGAGCGGGCGTCTTCTTCGCTGAACCGGATAGCCTTGCCACAACGGGAGGCGAGAAAGATATCCTTTGTTCCATCAGTAAGGGCTACAGCAATCAGCTTGTCTCCTTCGTCCAGATTAACGGCGTTGATACCGCTGACACGAATATTGATATAATCAATCAGAGGGGTTTTCTTGATGATCCCGTTACGTGTTGCCATAAATATATAGAGATCCTCACGGTTCAGATCCTTTACCGGCAGGATGGTGGTCACCTTCTCTCCTTCCTGTACGTTAACCAGATTGACCACCGCCTTGCCTTTTGTTGTCCGGCTTCCTTCAGGTATCTCGTAGACTTTTATTCTGTAGACCCGACCCATATCTGTGAAGAACAACAGATAATCCTTTGTGGATGCTATGAACAGCTGCTCAACAAAATCCTCTTCCTTGGTCTTCATTCCTGTCTTGCCCTTGCCGCCACGGCGCTGGGCCCGATACAGATCTACGGCGCTACGCTTTATATAACCGGTGTGGGAAACTGTAACCACCATTTCAGCGTCTTCAATAGTGTCTTCAAGGGAGATATCGGCGGTCTTGTCTGCTATCTCTGAACGCCGTTTGTCACCAAACCTGTCGCGAATCTCTGTAAGTTCGCCAACTATTATCTGTAGAATCTCTGTGTCAGAAGCCAGTATTTCCCGCAGTCGCGCAATAATACGCAGTATTTCTTCATATTCAGATATGATCTTGTCACGCTCGAGGCCGGTCAGCCGTTGCAGCCTCATCTCCAGAATGGCCTGTGCCTGTATTTCAGACAGGTGAACACTGTTTTCATACCCTTCCGGACGGGGGAGGTTAAGCAGCTTCAGGTAGTCAGGATCGGCAAATTTCCCTTCCATAAGCCCCAGTTTTGCTTCAGGCGGGGTCTTGGATTCGCGGATCAACTCAATTACTGCATCCAGCCAATCAAGCGCAATCTTCAGACCTTCCAGAATGTGGGCCCTTGCAAGCGCCTTTTTCAGTTCAAAGTTGGTGCGTCGGGTTACAACTTCACAGCGATGCTCAATGAAACAGTCCATCATCTCCCTGAGCGAAAGCACTCTGGGACGGTTATGAACAATGGCCAGCATGTTAATGCCGAAGGAAGTCTGCATCTGGGTCAGCTTGTAGAGCTGATTAAGCATCACTTCAGGGTTTTCATCTTTTTTGAGGTCTATGACAATCCTCATTCCGTCGCGGTCAGATTCATCACGGATTTCGGTTATGCCTTCGATCTTTTTTTCCTTTACCAGTTCTGCCATTTTTTCTATAAGGCGGGCCTTGTTCACCTGGTAAGGTATTTCGGTGATCACGATTGACTGGCGTTCGGACTTTTTGGAGGCCTCTACATGGGCCTTTGCCCGGATCTGGATGATGCCGCGCCCTGTCGTATATCCATCCCTTATACCCTGACGGCCATAAATGGTTGCTCCAGTGGGAAAATCAGGCCCTGGTACATGCTCCAGAAGCTCATCGAATGTTATTTCAGGGTTACGGATTACCGCGATGATTCCGTCTATCACCTCCCCAAGATTGTGGGGCGGTATATTGGTGGCCATGCCTACCGCGATGCCGGTAGAGCCGTTTACAAGCAGGTTTGGAAACCTGGAGGGAAGTACTGTGGGTTCAAGAAACTCGTCGTTGTAGTTTGGAACCATATTGACAGTTTCTTTATCAAGATCGGTCAAAAGTTCATTTGAAAGCTGGCGCAGGCGTATCTCTGTATAACGCATCGCCGCAGGTGAATCTCCGTCAACAGAACCGAAGTTGCCCTGTCCGTCTACAAGCATGTAGCGGAGAGAAAAATCCTGGGCCATACGGACAATGGTGTCATATGCAGCCGTATCGCCGTGGGGGTGATACTTACCTATCACGTCACCGACTACACGGGCTGATTTCTTGTACGGCTTGTTGTAATCGTTACCCATGTCATACATGGCATAAAGGCAACGACGATGCACAGGCTTCAAGCCGTCACGCACATCCGGCAACGCCCGTCCGATTATGACCGACATGGCATAGTCCATGTAGGAACGCTTCATTTCATCTTCAATATTTACAGCTATCTTCTGGGTTGCATTTTCCTGCATGAGGTATCCCCACGTTGTGATTGTGTTTTGTTTTTCGACTTTTGCTTAATTAAATATCCAGATTAACCACGTTAAGGGCGTTCTGCTCGATAAATTCGCGACGCGGTTCAACCTGATCACCCATAAGTATTGTGAATATCTCATCCGATTCGACCACATCTTCTATCTTGACCTGTAGCAAAATACGGTTCTGGGGATTCATTGTGGTTTCCCACAGCTGCTCCGGGTTCATCTCGCCAAGACCCTTGTAGCGCTGTATTGCCAGTCCTTTCTTCGCCTGCTCAAGGAAGAATGCCAAAAGCTCCTCGTGGTTTGATGTCTCCAGAAGTTGCTTGCCGCTATCCTGCAAAGTCAGGTAAGCACGTCCGTCTGCCATGGTCTCCACAACGCGGCGATGATTATCCACCAGAAGCTCGTATTCATGGGTTGAGAGAACAGCCAGTACCTGCTGGTCTATGATGGCCCGGATATTGCCGATCCGGAAGGCAATACGGTCTTCTTCTATCTGATAATCTGATCCGGGAGAAAGGGCTTTCATCGCTTCAAGGTATGAATCAAGCCCGGACAGCTCCTCTATTCCGGCTGGCACGTTGGCACGTACTATTATTGAGAGCAGATCGGCAGTTATACCTTTCTTTACAACCTTATCAAAGATTGCACGGTTCTCTATGAACTGCTTGACAACCGGGATGATCTGCTTACCAATATATACCCGATCACCCTTTTCCAGCTTCAAGGTTAGCTCTTCGGCCCCCTCTTCAAGCAAGAAGTTCTGCATCGCATGCTCGTTCTTCAGGTACATCTCCTTCTTGCCACGCTTCACCTTGTAAAGGGGAGGCTGTGCAATATAAAGATGTCCCCGCTCCACCAGTTCACGCATGTTGCGGTAGAAGAATGTCAATAGCAGTGTCAGGATGTGGGAACCGTCCACGTCGGCGTCAGTCATAACGATAATGCGGTGATAACGTAGTTTGGCAATATCGAAGTCATCTTTGCCGATGCCGGTACCCAGGGCGGTTATAAGGGTGCGGATCTCCTGAGATGCTATCATCTTATCAAAGCGGGCCTTCTCGACGTTAAGGATCTTTCCCTTTAGCGGCAAAATGGCCTGATTTTTACGATCACGACCCTGCTTTGCGGAACCACCTGCAGAGTCACCCTCGACCAGATACAGTTCGCACAGTGCAGGATCCTTCTCCTGACAGTCGGCCAGCTTGCCCGGAAGGCCTCCAAGATCAAGCGCCCCTTTGCGCCTTACTGTCTCTCGCGCTTTGCGGGCCGCTTCGCGGGCCCTGGCAGCATCTATCGATTTTTCAAGAATGCGTTTGGCAACCTGCGGATTCTCTTCAAGAAACTGTGCCAACTTTTCATTTATCAATGATTCAACATAGCCTTTGACCTCTGAATTACCAAGTTTGGTCTTGGTCTGCCCTTCGAACTGCGGCTGAGGAATCTTGACCGAAATTACGCAGGTAAGGCCTTCACGCAGGTCATCGCCAGAAATTGCCACCTTCTCCTTCTTAAGCATCTCGTTGGCGCCCACATAACTGTTCATTGTTCGGGTGAGGCCGGCCTTGAAGCCAGCCAGGTGTGTGCCGCCCTCGTGAGTGTTTATGTTGTTGGCAAAACTGAAGATCTTTTCGTCATATGAATCGTTGTACTGCATTGAAACTTCAGTTTCCACACCACCTTTTTCACCTTTAAAGTATATCGGTTTTGGATTTAGCGGAGTCTTGTTTCGGTTCAGATATTCAACAAAGGAATTTATGCCTCCCTCGTAATGAAATTCATGGGATTTGTTTTCCACCCGCTCGTCGGTAATCTTGATCCTGACACCGGCATTAAGAAATGCCATTTCCCTAAGTCGTTGAGATAGGACATCATATGAAAACTCTGTGGTCTCGAATATCTCTTCATCAGGCATGAATGTTATTTTTGTTCCACGTCGCTTGGTATCTCCGCTTACTTCCAGAGGGGCCTGTGGATCACCTCTTCGGTATGACTGGCGCCAGATTTTCCCATCCCGGCGGATTTCCAGATCAAGCCATTTAGAAAGCGCGTTTACTACTGAAACTCCGACGCCGTGAAGACCTCCTGAAACCTTGTAGGACTCGTTATTAAATTTTCCGCCAGCATGAAGTACTGTAAGAACAACTTCAGCAGCTGAACGGCCTTCAGTCGGGTGCATATCTGTTGGAATGCCTCGCCCATTATCAATTACAGTAATGGACCCGTCTGTATTAATGGTTACTGTCACATTATCGCAATATCCGGCAAGGGCTTCATCAATAGCGTTGTCAACGATCTCGTAGACAAGATGATGCAAACCTTGCGCTGATGTCGAGCCTATATACATGGCCGGACGTTTTCTTACAGCAGCCAGTCCTTCAAGTACTTGAATACTGTCAGCCCCGTATTCTGCGCCTGCCTGTATGTTCTGTTCTATATCACTCATCTTGTTACTTTTCCCTCATTACTCAGTTTTCCGGCTTCTACTCTGTAGATGGTACTTTTATCAAGCAACTCTCCAGGTAAAGCGGTTGTATCAGTAGTTGTAATAAATGACTGAATGCCACGTTCCTTTATAAATGCCAGCAGATTACCGCTTCTTTGACGGTCAAGCTCTGATGACATGTCATCAAGAAGAAGAATTGGAGGTTCGCCGAATGTTTCCTGTATGCTGTCAAGTTCTGCCATCTTGAGCGCCAGCACAAATGAACGTTGTTGTCCCTGTGATCCAAATGTTTTTAACTGACGGCCATTTATCAAGAACTGAAGATCGTCCCTGTGTGGTCCTCTGGTTGTTGTTCCATACCTTATGTCAGACTGTCTGCTGGCTTCAAATATTGAGCGGAGCCTGTCTATCTCATTTTCAGATTCTCCGCTGTCCGGCCTGTAGTAAAGAGCCACTTTTTCTTCCATCCCTGAAATCCGGTTGTAGTGGCTGGTGAATATCGATTCAAGGCGGCTCACAAAAAATTTTCTCTGCCTTATCAATATTGATCCGGTTTCTGCAAGCTTTTCTGTCCAGTCATCAAGTCCATCTTTTAATCCGCTTTTTAACAGATAGTTTCTCTGTTTCAATGTGCGGTAATAGTTGTGGTAATGTTCAATAAAAGATATTTCTGCTCCGTAGCACGCCCTGTCAAGATATCGTCTTCTTGTTTCAGGGCCAAGCTTTATCATTGATGTGTCATCAGGTGTAAAAATGACAACTCCAAGTTTCCCATGGAGTTCTGCTGATCTCTGAATTGCCTTGCCGTCTATCTTTACTCGCCTGTTTTGTCCTTCAATCTGAACCGATATTTCACTTTTGATCCCGTTACTGTCTATATTGCCTTTTATCCATGCAATCTTTTTTTTATGCATTATCAGATCTGCAGATTTTACAGTTCTGAATGGTCTGGCATTTCCAAGCATATGGATGCCCTCAAGAATGTTTGTTTTTCCCTGGGCATTCATTCCATGAAGTATCGTTATTGAGTCTCCCGGAACGATTTCTGAAGCTTCTATATTTCTGAAATTACTAAGGATAAGTCTTAAAATACGCACTTTTTTCTGTCAGAGCCTCATTGGCATTATGACTGCAAGAAAGCTTTCATCCTTATCTGTTGTTACTATTGAAGGAGATAGCTCATTTTTGAATTTCATCAAAATCTGTTCACTTTCACATACTGCCAATACATCAAGAAGATATCTGGCATTGAATCTTACGGAAAAAGGTATTCCTTCATATTGTATATCCATTTCTTCCATTGCATCGCCCAATTCAGGGTTGCTTGAAGATATCTTCAATGCATTACCTTCTATTTCAAGCATAATTCCTTTGAATTTTTCACTTGAAAGTATGGCCATACGACGCACTGCATGAATAAGTTCTTCCCTGTTTGCCTTTACATGCTGATCGTTTGTGGCTGGTATTACCCGTGTGTAGTCAGGAAAATCACCATCTACAAGCCTCATGATCAGTGTTGTATCCCCCTTTTTAACTACAGCGCTGCTATTTACAAAACCAAATTTCAGCAATCCATCACCTTCATCGACAATTTTCTTTATTTCATAAATTCCTTTTTTGGGAAGAATTACTCCTTTAAGCAACTCAGGACTGGCCTTTCCGGTAAATTCTCCAGAGACTATTGAAAGTCTGTGGCCATCAGTAGAAACCATCTTTAAAACCTGGTTCCCATCTTCCTGTTCAACCCTTGTAAATATTCCGTTAAGGTTGTACTTGGTTTCGTCATTACAAATTGCGTAAGATGTTTTTTCAATCATTCTTCGCAACAGTGAGGCCTCAAGTTCAAGCAGTTGCTCATCCATTGCATCTGTTACACTTGGAAATTCATCCGGAGATAGTCCAACAATATTAAATCTTACCTTGCCACATGTAATTTCTACCCAGTCGTTATCTTTAGTTGAAAAGTTTATTTCCTGATTTGGCAGTTCCTTGACTATTTCGTATAGTTTCTTTGCGCCAACAGTGATTTTACCCTCATTTTCTATCTTGGCCGGATAGCTGCTTTTAAGCCCGACTTCAAGGTCAGTGGCAATGATCTCAATGCTGTTGGAAGAAGTTACAATTAGAACGTTTGAAAGTATCGGCATTGATGTCCGCTTTTCTACAATTCCCTGGACCCTTTGCAACGCCTTCATGAAATTGTCTCTTTCAATTTTAAAATTCATTTGGTTGCTCCTTTACTTGGCATCCATGCCTGTGGTTCTTATCAATGTTTTATTTAATTATATAAAAATCTTTAGTTGTAGTTATTAGGGCTGTTGAAATAGTTGATAATCTATAAATATCTAAAATAAAATAAAAATTTTGAAGTGAACCCTGTTTATTGAGTACAGTATAAAGTATGATTTATCAACAGGCATTTTTTATCAACAGAGATCAACAGATGTTTCAACAGCTTTTGCATGTTGCCTGCTCACTGAAGAATTAATGCCTTCAACTCTTCAATTTTTTTAGAGATCAAAGGATCTGCAGAAATCTGACGCTCAATTTTTTTTGTAGCATGTATTACAGTTGAGTGATCTTTTCCTCCAAATTTTTGCCCTATGTCCGGATATGAAGAGTTTGTCATGTCGCGGCAGAGCCAAACGGCAATCTGTCTTGCGTATACAAAGCTCTTCAGTCTTTTTTCAGACTTGAGATCAGCAACTTTGAGACCAAAATGCTCGGCAACTATTTTTTGAATAATTTCAACGGTAATTTCTTTTCTTTTGTCAACAAGTATGTCTTTTAAGTTATGCTTGGCCATGGGTAATGTTATCGGGATATCCTGAAGGCTACTGTATGCGCCAAGCCTTATCAGCATTCCCTCAAGTTCTCTGATGTTTCTTGTATCGCTGGCGGCCAGAAACATGGCAACATCATCAGGCAGTGAAATTCTGTTAACTTCTGCTTTTTTCTTGAGAATTGCTATTTTAGTCTCAAGATCTGGTGGCTGGATGTCAGCAATAAGTCCCCACTCAAATCGTGATCTTAGCCTCTCTTCAAGATCTGAAATTTCTTTTGGAAATTTGTCTGATGTTATAACTATCTGTTTATGAGATTCATATAGAGCATTGAACGTGTGAAAAAACTCTTCCTGAGTGCCGGTTTTTCCAGATATAAACTGAATATCGTCAATAAGTAGAAGGTCAACTGAACGGAATCTGTTTCTGAAAAGTTCCATTTTTTTAAGCCGCAGGTGATTTACCATCTCGTACATAAATTTTTCAGCAGAACAGTAACATACATTAAGTTGAGGAGAATTAGCTCGTATTGTATGGCCTATGGCATTAAGCAGATGGCTTTTGCCAAGACCAACTCCGCCATAAATAAATAGTGGGTTATAGGTGTCAGCCGGGTTGTTTGCAACGGCCATGGCAGCCGCATGGGCAAAATGGTTTCCGGTTCCGCTCACGAAAAGGTCGAAAGTGTATTTGGGATTAAGGGGAGTATCCTGACGCTCGGATATTTCGAGCCTGATTTCTTCAGTTTTTGGTGTTTTACCGGGATGGGTCGTCAATAAAGAATTGGTTTCCTGCTTTATCTCAGGAATTTTTTCCGGCTCCCTTACTGAAAATGAAACAGAAAGATTTCTTTCTGCAGTAATAGAGAGAGCACTATTGATAAGATCAACATAATTGTCTTCCAGCCATTCCCTGAAAAATTGCGAGGGGACATTTACAAAAACAGTTGAACCTTCGTTGTGACTGTACTGTATGGGCTGGATCCAGTTTGTATAATTCTGGGGAGGTATTACTTTTTCCAGATTTGTAACAGTTTCATTCCAGATCGGTAACATGCTGTCAGTTTCTGTTGATTTCGTATTTGTGTCTTTACCAGATGTGATGCTCATGTCATTTCACAGTTTGTTTCCACAGCCTGTTAAACAGGAAAATCATATTATCAGGCCAATAGGTTGGGGTATTTGATTTCATGCTGCATGTTTGAATTATAAACAGGAATATCAACAGCTGTTGATAACTTTATTTAATTTGTATTTTCAGGCGTTTATAACTGATTTTTAAGGAAGTGAGGGCATTGATCAGGGACTGCACCTTAGCAGAGCTACCCCCTTTTTTCAACGGTAAAACAACATAAGCACTAATAAAAAAATCTTGACAACTTATGGAATATTTGATTAATAATTTAGTCCTCCTGATGTTCGGTGAGTCTCTGCTTTTATTAGAACAAAAGAAGAAAGCTTAAAAAATTAATGCAAAATCTGGAGTTATCCCGTGAAAAGAACATTTCAGCCAAGTAATACTTCCCGTAAGCGTACCCATGGATTTCTTGTACGTATGTCTACTAAAAATGGAAGGCTAGTTATTAAGCGCCGTCGTGCTAAAGGTCGTAAGCGTCTTTCAGTCTCGATAGCCAGCAAGTAGGGTTGCGTTACAAATACAGTGCAAACTGTACAATTAATTTTTCCAAAGTCGTATCGTCTGCTGAGACGTTACGACTTTACTCGTCTTTCTAGTAATGCAAATGTAGTTAGTCTTTCTGGTTTTTTGATTGTCTGGAAAAATTTTGGTTACGATAAACCACGTATTGGAATAACAGCCAGCCGCAAGGTTGGTGGAGCTGTTGTGCGAAATATGATCAAACGTCAGGTGCGGGAGTTCTTTCGCCATAACGTTCATACCATTCCTCCTGTTGATCTCAACGTCATCATCCGCCGAAGAGCTTCAGAAATGGATTTTAGTGAATTGCATCATGAGCTTGCCCTGGCGTTCAGCCGGATTAGAATGCAATGACGGCAGCTAAAATCTGCATATTTATTATTCGTCTTTACCAGCTTGTAATCTCGCCGTTACTTCCCCCATCGTGTCGTTTTGTTCCTACCTGTTCCTCATATTCGATAGAGTCAATCAGTCGTTACGGGATTTTCAGAGGTGGTTACCTGTCTGTTCGACGCATATTAAAATGTCACCCGTGGCATCCAGGTGGCTACGACCCTGTTATATAAACTTAACTGACTTCGGAGTATTTATATGGAAAAGCGTGCCCTAATTGCAGTTGTACTATCAGTTGCTGTGTTTTATGTTTTTTCTTTTTTCATGCCACCACAAAAGCAGGCAGACAAGCCGTTGCAATCAGCATCTGGACAGCAGCAGTCTGTAGTTGTTTCAAATCAGCCAACACAGACTCAGCAGGTAAAGCCACTACTGAATCAGTCCCAGGCACCAACGGTTTCTGCTTCTCAACTGGTATCCGTGGAGACGGATCTTTACTCCGCTGTTTTCAACACATCCGGGGCTTCTCTAAAAAGTCTGTCTCTAAAAAAATATAAGGAATCAAATGCCAAAGATGCAAAACAGGTTGTTCTTGCTCTGAATGCTGATCCTGCTGAACCGGTTATGTCAACAAAGGCATCAGGTTTTTCACTTTCTCCCCTTTCACCGTACAGTGTTGATAATACCAACATAAAAATTGAACGAGACAAAAAGCAGCAACTCGTTTTCACACATGTCTCGGCACAGGGATATGTGGTTAGAAAAACATACACATTCGATGGCACAGGATATGGCATATCCCTGGATACCGAGCTGATTAACAATACTCCAACTCCTATATCAGGTTCTTTCCAGCAATTGATCACCGCTCCGTATCAGTATAACGAGAAGGACCCTCGATATGAGAATTATGGGTCTACGGTTTATGCAGATAACTCACTGCATACTGATCCACCAAAAGAGTTTTCCAGTGCTGCAAAAAAATATGAAAAATCTGTACAATGGGCCGGCATAACTGACAAATATTTCCTCGTTGCATTAATTTCAGATAAATCAAGCACTGCTTTTGTAGAGATAAAGAAGAACCAAGCCGGTTTTCTCGAGTCTTCCTCATATTCTCCTGCATTTACTGCTGCTCCTGGTCAGTCTGTTAAATTTACTGATAAGTTTTTTGCAGGGCCAAAGGATATTGATGTCTTGAAGGCCCAGGGATCCTCTCTTGAACAATCACTTGATCTTGGCTGGTTTGCTGTGCTTGCTAAACCGATGCTACACTCACTTAAGTTCTTTTACGGTTATGTTCACAACTATGGCCTTGCAATTATAATCATCACAATTATTCTTAAGGTACTTTTCTTTCCACTTACCCATAAAAGTTACAAGTCAATGAAGGACATGGGAAAACTTCAGCCCAAGATGGCTGCACTCAAGGAAAAGTACAAAAATGACCGTGATGCGATGAACAAGGCTGTTATGGAGCTTTATCGAGATCACAAGGTCAACCCCTTGGGTGGCTGCCTCCCGATGGTTGTTCAGATCCCGGTGTTTTTTGCTCTTTACAAGGCGCTGATGTTTTCCATAGAGTTGCGTCATGCCCCTTTTTACTTCTGGATAATGGATCTTTCGGACAAGGATCCATACTATGTAACCCCAATAGTTATGGGTGTTACCATGTTTATTCAGCAAAAAATGACGCCTTCAACAATGGATGAAATGCAGCAGAAGATAATGCTGGCTCTCCCCGTAGTCTTTACATTCATGTTTTTGACCTTTCCTTCGGGTCTTGTTCTTTATTGGCTGGTTAACAATATTCTTACCATCCTTCAACAGATGTATATAAACAAGATTGTTAAGTAGGGAGGCAGGATGTACATTGCGGATACTATTGCAGCCATTGCAACACCGCCAGGCTGTGGTGGTATAGGCATTGTCAGGGTAAGTGGCCCCCTTGCTGAACAGATAGCCCTGAAGATATTCAGGGCCGCCCATGGCGGTGGCTTTCAGAGCCACCGCCTTTATTATGGGCGGATCATAAACCCTGAAGATGCCTCTCTCATAGATGAAGGTATGGCCGTTATTATGCGTGCGCCCTCGTCATATACTAAAGAGGATGTCCTTGAGATTCACAGCCATGGCGGATACCTGGTTGTACGGTCTGTTCTTCAGGCCTGTGTAGCTTTGGGAGCCAGGCTTGCCGAGCCGGGCGAGTTTACCAGAAGGGCTTTTTTGAACGGACGCATAGATCTCAGTCAGGCCGAATCAGTTATAGACATAATCAACAGCAGAACCGATGCTTCTCTTGCCCTCGCCCAACGACAGCGCGAAGGTGCACTTGGTGCTTTTATGGAGCAGGCAAGATCGCAGCTTGCCGAAGCACTTGCCATTCTTGAGGCTCACATAGATTTTCCTGAAGACGAGATTGATCCATCATCCATTAATCTGATTTCATCCCGTATAAACTCAGCCGACACTTTGATCAGGAGCTTGCTGGACTCTTTCCGGTTTGGCAGGATCCTCCGAGAGGGGGTCTCGGTACTGCTTGCCGGCAAGCCAAACGCTGGCAAATCCAGTCTGCTGAATGCCCTTGCATCGGAAGAGCGTGCGATAGTTTCATCACTACCCGGGACTACCCGGGATATGATAGAGGAAATCATCACAATAAACGGGCTTCCGGTAAAGATAATAGACGCGGCCGGAATCCGGGACCATCATTCTGATGAGATTGAAAAAGAAGGCATACGGCGTACTCTGGGCAAGCTTGCAGAAGCGGATCTGGTTCTATATCTTGCAGACGGAACTCACCCTTTTGATGATGATGATAAGCGGATATTGTCGGAACTTGACGGCAGAATCTTCATTACAGTAGTAACAAAGGCGGATCTTTCGGCTGATCTCCAGCTGCCGCTCTTTTCAGGTTCTCTGGACACCGTCTTTATATCCAGTCGTACCGGCCAGAATCTGGGTACTTTACGAGAGATGATATTTGATTTTTTTATGCACGATGCTCCGGATCTTTCGTCAGATATTGTGGCAATTTCGAATGTCCGGCACCGTGATATTCTGCAGCGCGCAAATGCCTCTTTGGAGCACTTCAGGCAACATTATTCAGAGGGTTTGCCGCCGGAGTTTCTGGCTGTTGACTTGAGAGAAGCGCTGTTAGCTGTTGGCGAGATTACCGGATCAACCACGCCTGACGATCTTCTGGATCTGATTTTCTCATCATTTTGTATTGGCAAGTAGCACCATGTTTCACGTGAAACAGGGGTAACAAATGCACTGTTACGAAACAGAATATGATCTGATAGTTGTGGGGGCCGGACATGCCGGGTGTGAGGCGGCTTTGGCTGGCGCACGCATGGGCTGCATGACCCTGCTTTTGAATATGAGTCTTGATGGGATCGCTGTGATGTCGTGCAATCCATCCATAGGCGGTCTGGCTAAAGGACATCTTGTGCGCGAGATCGACGCCCTTGGCGGAGAGATGGCTAAAAACATTGATGCTACGGGAATCCAGTTTCGTGTTCTGAATATGAGAAAGGGGCCTGCTGTCAGGGCCGGCCGTGCGCAGGCGGACAAGCAGCTGTATCGCCTGAGAATGAAGAAGGTTCTTGAGCAGCAGGTAAACCTTCATGTGAAGCAGGGAGAGGTTACGGCCCTGTGTCTTGAGGGAAGTGAGCTGCGGGGGGTAGACACCCGCCAGGGCATCCGCTTTCTTGGCAAGACAGTTGTGCTTACAACCGGAACTTTCATGCGTGGTCTCATCCATATCGGGCTTACAAATTATCCAGGGGGCAGGGCAGGAGATCTCCCTTCCCTTGGCCTCTCTGACCAGCTTAAAGATTTGGGTTTCGATGTTGGAAGGCTAAAGACCGGTACTCCGGCGCGCCTTGATTCCAGAACAATAGATTTTTCAAGACTGGAGCCGCAGTATAGTGATGATCCACCTGTGCCTTTTTCTTTTTCGACAAAACGTATTACCATGCCGCAGGTGCCTTGCCATATTGCGTACACCAACCAGAGAACCCATGAAATAATCCGTGGCGGCCTCGACAGATCCCCTTTGTATGCAGGTGTTATAGAGGGGATTGGTCCAAGGTATTGTCCGTCGATTGAGGACAAGGTTGTCAGGTTTCCAGATAAGGAACGACATCAGACATTCATTGAGCCGGAAGGTCTTGAGACCGTAGAGGTTTACCCCAGTGGCATGTCAACATCCCTTCCGATTGATATTCAGATTGCATTTTACCGTTCAATGGAGGGGCTTGAGAAGGTTGAAATAATGCGCCCTGCATACGGTATAGAGTATGACTATGTGAACCCGGTGCAGCTTCATGCGACACTTGAGACAAAGCTGATACCGAATCTGTTTCATGCAGGGCAGATAAACGGCACCTCCGGATATGAGGAGGCAGCCGGTCAGGGAATACTGGCAGGTATAAATGCGGCGCTAAAGGTTAAAGGCAAGCCGCCGATAATGCTTGGCAGGCATGAATCATACATAGGCGTAATGGTGGATGACCTTGTTACCCTTGGGACAAAAGAACCATACCGTATGTTTACCTCAAGGGCCGAATATCGGCTTTTACTGCGGGAGGATAATGCAGACCTGAGGCTGCGCGACCTCGGACACTCCATGGGACTTGTGCAGGAAGATGAATATCGTGATTTCTGCCTGAAGCGGGAACAGATTTCAGAGGAGCTAAATCGAATCCGATCAACCCGCATAACCATGAAGGATGGAGAACCGGAGTGGTTGCAGAGTCATAACTGTATAGATGTTCAGAAAGGCACAGCCTTTGATCATCTACTGCGGAGGCCCGAGATAGGTTATGGGGAGCTGGCAGATATTTACCCTTCAGCGTTGGAGCTCCCTGCCGATGTCCGGGAGCAGGTTGAGATACAGGTTAAATATCAGGGATACATAGAACGTCAGGAAGAACAGATCGAGCGTATGCAGAAAATGGAAGGTACAGTAATACCGTCAGAATTGTCATACGAATCTGTTTCAGGTCTTACAAGAGAGGTAAGAGAAAAACTGGAGAAATTCAAACCAGGAACACTGGGGCAGGCTTCAAGAATTCAGGGTATAACACCAGCTGCGCTTGCGATACTTTCGGTTGCAATAAAGGCCTGTGGTGGAAGGGAATGAATGAGCAGCTGATCCGTTCAGGTGCCGAACAGTTCGGCCTGGAGCTTGATAATAAGGCTATAGAGCGATTCAGTCTTTTTCTTGCTGAGCTGAAGCGCTGGAACCGTTCGATAAATCTTACTGCCATAAAGAAAGATGATCCGATAATAATAAAGCATTTTCTTGATTCATTGAGTATTGTGCCACACCTTGATAATGGGGTAAGCCTGCTGGATATAGGCTCAGGTGCCGGAATGCCATGCCTTCCCGTTGCAATAATCAGGAGTGATCTCGTAATAACTTCAATTGATGCAGTTGATAAAAAGGCCCGTTTTCAGCGCCATGTATGCCGCCTGCTTGCTCTTGATAATGTAAATGTGATTCATGAGCGGGTTGAAAAACTTGCGGAACAGCGGCCTGGCAGCTTTGATGCTGTAACGTCCAGGGCATTCCGAGACATTGATCGATTTTTACAGCTTTCGTATGATCTTGTCCGGCCTGGCGGATTATTCATAGCAATGGTTGCAGGTGCAAGAAAAAGCGGACCAAAGCTAGTTGATCAAGCCCTGATGGATAAATCGAGCCTGAGCTGTATTAAAATAGCAAATTATACTTTGCCGCAGGGTATGGGAGAGCACTCTCTCGTGTTGATAAGAAAAAATATCAGCAATGACAGGCTTGTAGCGGGCCATTGAAATTAAGGCCTGTGGAGACATTTTTTCGGGCTACCGCAAGTGCTGTTATGCTGAAAACGTAAAAAGCGTCTACAGGCGATATTGGGGCCTATAAATTCAAATTAGCCTTTCGGGCTCTTCTGAGTGACCTCAAGAATAGATAAGCGTGTTGCCATGGCTGGTCTTCTCAAGTAGACTGTCGGATCACAACTCACAAGGAACGTCTGATGCTGATAAGAGTCTACTACGAAGATACAGATGCTGCTGGCGTGGTATACCATTCGAACTACCTTAATTATTTTGAGCGTGCTCGAACAGAACATCTTAGAGATCGTGGCTGTTCAGTTGCCGAACTGGCTGCGGCAGGCTCTGTCTTTCCAGTTGTAAAAATGGAGATTGATTTTAAGTCGCCGGCAAGACACGATGACCTCTTAAGGATAATCACCATGCCGGTGAAAGTTGGTGGTTCATCCTTTCAGCTCAGGCAGCAGGTGCTTAGAGATTCAGACGGCCATCTTCTTGTAGAGGCCCTTGTAACGCTTGCATGCGTCTCTCCTGAATTAAAGGCACGCAGAATACCTGCTGAGGTCAGGGCGATGTTTGCAGCAGAGATTGAGGGCTGATGAACAGGGTTGGCGGGATATCTGATCGGCAACAGGCTCTTGATCTTTTGCAGGGCGGAGACCTGCTTGCTCTTGGGAGATGGGCAGATGATATCCGTCGGACTCTTCACCCTGACAATCTTGTTACATTTGTAGCTGACAGAAATGTCAACTATACAAATGTATGTGAATCGCGCTGTTCTTTTTGTGCATTTTATCGCGATGCAGATGCCGGTGACGCCTATCTGCTGGATCACGAGACGATATTTTCAAAAATATCAGAGCTTGTAGAGCGCGGCGGCACACAACTGCTAATGCAGGGTGGGCTACATCCTGACCTTGATATCAGTTATTTCGAAAAACTGTTTCGCGAAATAAGGCAACGATTTCCGGAAGTACAGAACCATTCGCTCTCACCCGCCGAGATATGTCATCTGGCCGATCGCCATTCCTTGAGCATAAAGCAGACTCTTGAGCGGCTCAAAGATGCAGGTCTTGAGTCTGTTCCGGGTGGCGGGGCGGAAATTCTTGTTGATGAGGTGCGCCAGGCTATTTCTCCCAAAAAGATAGGGTGGCAGAGGTGGGCTGAGGTGATGCTTACTGCTGCAAGGCTGGGGATGTCGACAACCGCAACCATGATGTTTGGCAGCAAAGAAACGGAAGAGCAGATAGTTGAGCACCTTTTCCGTGTTCGTGAGATACAGGCATCCGGCGGCTCATTCACTGCGTTCATTCCATGGACATATCAGCCTGGCAATACAGAGCTTGGGGGGAATACCGCCACCGGCGTTGAGTATTTAAAGGTTTTGGCTCTATCCCGTATAGTGCTGGACAACATTCCGAACATTCAGGCGAGCTGGGTTACCCAGGGGGCTAAACTGGCCCAGGTTGCTCTGTTTTTTGGCGCTAATGATCTGGGTGGAACCATGCTGGAGGAAAATGTGGTTGCGGCCGCTGGCTGTTCCTTCAGAATGTCGCAGCAGGAGATGATTGAGCTGATCAAGGATGCCGGATTCAGGGCTGCACAGCGCAGCACCGGCTACCGCATATTGAAGGAGTTTTAATCTTTTGGCCATGTTTGACCTTATAGAAACAGACAACAG
>CAZXTZ010000027.1:0-3354 GCA_964643645.1 uncultured Geobacteraceae bacterium | reverse complement strand
AGGCTCTCTGATCTCTGCGTTGAGCTGGAGTCGGAAAAAGAACTGGCCATAGATCTTGAGGCAGATTCCCTGCATCACTATAGGGAAAAGGTATGCCTTATTCAGATTTCCAACCGTGTTGCTACATGGCTTATTGATCCGCTACAGGTGAAGGATTTTACACCGCTTGCCAGACTGCTGGCAAATGGACAGCTCCTTACAGTATTCCATGGCGGCGATTACGATATCAGGTCACTGTATCGTGATTTTGAAATCACGGTTTCAAACATGTTTGACACGATGATTGCAGCGCAATTTGTTGGAGTAACCGAATTCGGACTTGCTGCGCTTCAACGTGACTACTTTGGAATAGAGCTGGACAAACGGTTTCAGAAGGCTGACTGGAGCAAGCGACCGTTGACTCAGGAGATGTCAGACTACGCTGCCGATGACACAGCCAACCTGCTTCGTCTGGCAGACCTTTTGCGGGATAAGCTTGATCAGCTTGGCCGAACAGGCTGGGTGCTAGAAGAATGCAGCCTTGTTGCGTCTTGCAGAATGCAGGAAAAAGGTGACATGCCGCTTTTTGTAAGCTGCAAAGGGGCAGGACGCCTCGAGCGTCGTAACCTTGCCATACTGGAGGAACTTCTGCAGCTGAGGGATTCAGAGGCGCGAACCCTTGACAGACCACCATTCAAGGTCATGCCGGCAGATGGGTTACTTATTATTGCCGAGAAACAGCCAACATCCGTTCATGATCTGAACGGTATTGCGGGGATTACTCCAAAACTGATTGAAAGATACGGAAGCCGCATTATAGCAGCAGTAAAGAAAGGGGCCTCTGTACCGGCAGACAAACTACCACGCTTTCCTCGTGGCAAAGGCGAGCCGAATCACGGTATAAAGGCAAAAATGACCAGACTAAAGCAATGGCGTGAGGAATACAGCAAGGGGGTGCAGCTTGCCCCCGGCCTTATTGCTCCTAACTGGCTTTTGGAGCGTATATTGGAGAATCAGCCAAAAAATCTGGAGCAGCTTGCCTCAGTTAGCGGAATCAGACGTTGGCAGATTGGGCAGTGGGGAAAAGAGATGCTTGAACTTCTGTCAAAGGAGACACAGACAGCATGACAGCACCATACGTAAGCGTAGTTGTGCCGGTCTATAATGAGGAAAAATCGTTGCAACCGTTGATGGACAGACTTTACCCGGTTGTAACAGGTCTTGACAGGCCGTTTGAAATTATATTCACCAACGACGGATCACGGGATCGTTCCCTCGAAATGTTGCGGGAATATGTCCACCAGTATCCCGGTGTAAAGGTGGTTGAGTTTAATGGCAATTTTGGTCAGCACATGGCCATACTTGCAGCCTTTGAACGCTCAACCGGCGAAATAGCTATAACCCTGGATGCCGATCTTCAAAACCCTCCGGAAGAGATACCGAGGATGATAGCGGAGATTGAAAAGGGGCACGATGTAGTCGGCACCATCCGTGAAAAACGCCAGGACCCGCTTTTTAGAAGGGTGGCCTCAAGGATAGTAAACATAACAACAAACAAGATGACCGGCATGCAGATGAGCGACTACGGTTGCATGTTGCGGGCCTATCATCGTAATATTATTAACAACATTAACCAGTGTGGAGAATCAACAACATTCATACCTGCTCTGGCCCAGACCTTTTCATCCAACTCTACAGAAATAATGGTGGGCCATTCAGAGCGAACATTAGGGGAGAGCAAATATTCTTTCTATCGCCTGATTCGTTTGAATTTCGACCTGATGACCGGTTTCTCGGTAGTGCCGCTGCAGTTGTTCGCACTGCTGGGAATCATCACTTCATTTCTTTCGGTCGGATTTGCCGTATTCCTCTTCATTCGTCGTTTCATGATAGGAGCTGAAGTAGAAGGGGTTTTCACCTTGTTTGCCATCATGTTCTTCTTTATCGGTATAATTATCTTCGGCATAGGTATTGTCGGTGAATATGTCGGCCGCATTTATCAGGAAGTACGCAGAAGACCGCGTTTTGTTGTCAGAAAAACCTACGGATTCGGGGAGTAGACATTGGGCCTTACACGCAGGGAATTTTTGATGCTTGCCGTAGTTTCTGCCGTATCAGTAACGCCATGCGGTAGACTTATTGCCGCAATGGATGCAAATTTCTACCAGAAAAACAACAAAGAACTGTTGGCAGCTTTTAACGGAACACTTGCAGGAGTGCGTGAATTTCTCGAGCCTGAACTGGGGAAGGAGCGGACGCAGCAGATAATCAGCAGCGCCCTGAATCGTTTTGAAACAATGCTTCCAAAACTGCCGGATGTTGGCGGGGATAGTAACTGGGACACCCAGTATATTCCTGTTGCAGCCTGGTATCTGGCCCTGTATGAGCCGATGAAGGCCCATGGCAAGACAGCGGAGGATGTAGGCAGGCTTATCTATGAGCTGAGAAAGTACGAACTTGACCACACACCTGCAGCCGTACTTTCAAAGCAGGGAAAAGCGATGTTTGATCAGACCAACGTGAAGAAGATGCGGGAATGGGCTGCGTGGACACAAAAAAAAGAGTATCCGGCCAACTGGGTGGCAACCTTTCTGGAGGGTGACGGAAAAAACTTTGATTTTGGTTACAATTACAGCGAGTGCGGGTTGGTCAAGTTTTTCAAGGCACATGGAGTGCCGGAGCTGGCTCCGTATATATGTCTGAATGATTTTACCCAGAGTAAGGCTTTGGGAACCGGCCTTGAGCGTAGCAAAACAATTGCACAGGGCGATGGAGTCTGCAATTTCCGCTACAAGCTTGGCAGGCCGGTAAAGCAAAGCTGGGACAGCGAGATTGCCTATATCAGAAAACAGATGGCTGGAAGGCTTGGAAAATGAATCAACATGTAAAGCTTGTTGTCTGCGCCTACCATAACGTCGGCTACCGTTGCATTGAAGAGCTGCTGCGCCAGGGGGCGGAGATCAGCCTGATATTTACCCATGAAGACTCTGCAACCGAGGAGATATGGTTCAGCTCCGTACGCAAACTTGCAGACCTGCATGGCATACCATATGTGACAACCTCCATCAACGAGCCGGAGAATATCGAAAAGGTCCGTAAAATAGGTCCGGAATTCCTGCTGTCATTCTACTACAGGAACATGATAAAGCCTGAAGTTCTGGAGATTCCAAAGATGGGAGCACTGAATCTCCACGGTTCATACCTGCCAAAGTACCGTGGACGGGTGCCGGTTAACTGGGCGGTAATCAATGGCGACAAGGAAACCGGTGTAACCACTTTCTTCCTGGACCACGACATTGATACAGGCCGCATCATCCTGCAGGAACACATCCCCGTTCTGCCCGAGGACAATGCCGGCACCATCCACGACCGCAT
>CAZXTZ010000026.1:10085-22240 GCA_964643645.1 uncultured Geobacteraceae bacterium | reverse complement strand
TTTCTCAAGCAGACGGGCATTAACAGCAAGGCTCTCCCTGTCAATGCGGCGTTCAGTTGCAGGCGGGGTATCAAGCAGTGACAGTGGAGGTGTGTGGAATCCTTCCTCCTGCTTTAAAAAATCAAAGGATTCCTGCACAGGCTTGTCCTTTGCAGCATCCTTCTTCTTTTCCTTCTTGAAGAAATTGGCCTTCGGCAGAGTCGGCGGTGGAGCGGGAGATTTTATCAGAGGGCCGTTTGCAGGGGCCGGTTTCCCTTCTGCAAAAGCATTTTCCCTGTCCCTTTCAGCCTTGTCGTATGCATTCCTCTCGCGTCTGGCTGCCCATTTGTGTCGGATGGTTTCAAGCCACCACGAGGCAAAAAGCATAAAGGAAAAACCGGAAAGTACCATTATTGATGCGGCCAACAATGGAAGAAGAACAAGCAGCGCCCCGGTTGTGCCGGCTATGGCCTTTAAAGAGTGTACTGCCAGCGCCCCCACGGCCCCGCCGGTTGCAACCTGCTGGCCGAGGAACATGGTGGATTCGATATTGAATGCAAAAAGGGACGCGCAGGAAAAGAGTAACCCGCAAAAGGCGGCAATCTTGTAGAACTTAAGCCGTGGTTCCTTGAATCTCAAGAGGTTATACGAGATTAACAGCAATGATGCAGGCACCAGATAGGATGCAAGGCCGAATATCATGAATAGCAGATCCGCAATCTGTGATCCGAGTCGGCCCCCCAGGTTCCTTACCCCGCCATCTGTTGACCAGCTGTTAATGGAATTATCTGAAGCACTGAAGGTAAGGAAAGAGAGCAGAATAAAAATCCCGACAGCGCCTACGGCCATACCCTGAAGCTCTTTTGCCAGTTTTTCCTTGCGTGCGTCGTCCACAGCAGCCTTTATATCAACTTGAAATCAACAGAGAATTCGGGCGGATTCATAAGAGCCTTTTTCACAGAGCACAGTTCTGCAGCCTTGACAATTGCCTTGCGGTAACGCTCAGGAAACTCGGGCGGCAGATTAATCGTCAAAGCTACATTTACAAGACGATTTTTTCCATGTTCGTCCAGACGGAACTCCACGCTCTGCGTAAGGGAAACCTTTTCAGAAGGGATTCTACGGGCATTACAGAATTCCAGAACATATATGCCAGCACATGTGCCGATTGACCCGAGAAAGCACATGTATGGCTCAGGGTAACTTCCATCACCGCCATTCTCGACAGATTGATCAGTCATCATCTGCAGGCCGTCAGGAAAGCGGGAAGCCACTTTTTTACCACCTTCAAAGCTTATTTCAATATTCATTGCACGTTCTCCTTAACAGATGACGGAACAACTTCCTTTATCGGCTCCCTTGGCGGTAGCGCCTGATATTTTTGGGGCTCTGGCGAGCTGGGGGCGCTTTTGCTTCTGTCAATCTCTATGAGTGATGTCATCTCATCAAACTGGGTTGCATATATTTCAGATTGGGGAGTGTTGCGACCCAGCAGATCACTTTTCTTTCTTTCTAGGGCTCTTTTTATCCCTTCAATGGTCTTGAATTTCAGATTGGTTTTGCTGCTCATGTTGGCCTTTGCTTCGTCAAAGGCAGGATATTGAAGGTTCATGAGCGGAGTGAACGAAAGGGACTGTCTGCGAAAATTCGGGTATTCCCATAGTAATGTGCCTCTGGCATCAACAATCTGAGCCGTCATTATAAGAAAGTTGTACTCTGTCTCAAGCGAATCCATGAAATTGGAGGATGTAATCTTGTCAGGGCGTGAAATACCGCTGACAACTACAAACATAAGGGCATCAAGGCTGTTTTTCTTCATCAGGTCAGCAAGGGCATCCTCTTTCCAGAAATACTTGTTGTACTGGATAGTTGCGTCATCCCGGCGCTCCCTTCGGAATAGCAGGCTTCTAAAGGTTGTGGCAGGATCAAGATCAAGCGTTGTAACCGTGTAAAAACTGTTGGTGTTTTTTACAAGTCTAAGCAGTTCCCGCTCATTTTTTCTGTTCTCTGCAGAGATGAGGGCAACCAGATCATCCTTCTGTGGATGCCTTATGTCAGAATCAGGATCCGTAATGATGGGCACAATTCCCAGAACCCTCACCTTGTTAGCAACGCTCTCCTGAGGCAGATTGAAATGATTCTGCGCACAACCTGCCACAAATGTTAATGCTGCCAGCAACAGAACTGACAATAGTCTTGCCATACCGCCTCCCGTATAAAATTAAATTCATCCAGCAGGAAAACAGATTACATATAGCAGAAGGCTGCCGCAGGATCAAGGTTGCGTACAAAAGTGGCGAGAGTTTACTAAAAGTGCCAATAGAAGGAAAGTGTATACAAGAAAATGCATGGGTGTCATAAAAACCCGTAAACGACAGCATATACAGCCCGAATGTAGTAAATATCCTGACAACAAAAGCCCTGCGGATTTCCGCAGGGCTTTTGTGTAACAATTGCTTACATCAAGAAACTATTTACTTCTTGCCATCGTCATCAAAGCTGATTGCCGCCAGCTTCTGGTAGTATGCAAAGTGAGCTTTTGTCCACTCGCCGGCCTTCTTCATCAGTTCATCGGCCTGCTTCGGATTGGCCTTCTTAAGCATCCGGTAGCGGTTTTCATTGCCAGTGTACTCATCGAAAGCAATGGTTGGAGCTTTGCTGTCAAGTTGCAGGGGGTTCTTGTGCTCCAGTGCCAGTGCAGGGTTGTAGCGGTACAGCGGCCAGTAACCTGACTGAACTGCCTTTTTCTGCGCATCAACTCCCTGTGTCATGTTGATGCCGTGGGCGATGCAGTGTGCGTAGGCGATAACAAGTGAAGGGCCGTTAAATGCCTCTGCCTCAAGCATGGCCTTTACGCACTGGGCGGGATTGGATAGAGATACAGTGGCGACATATACCGTGCCGTATGCCATTGCCATCATGCCCAGGTCTTTCTTGCTTACAGGCTTGCCGCCTGCTGCGAACAGACCCACAGCCCCCATTGGTGTTGATTTGGATGCCTGGCCGCCGGTGTTGGAGTAAACCTCGGTATCAAGCACCAGCAGGTTGATGTTTTTACCGGATGCTATGACGTGGTCAAGGCCGCCGTAACCGATGTCGTATGCCCAACCGTCACCGCCGATACACCATACTGATTTCTTGACCAGGTAATCTGCAATCGGAATGAGGAGTTCAGCTTCTTTCTCCTTGCATCCCTTAAGGCTCTTCTTCAGATCTTCAACACGCTTGCGCTGTGCCTCTATGCCTGCCTGTGTTGACTGGTCTGCTGCAATTATCTCCTTCATCAGCTTTACGTTAGGCTTGCAGGATTTGCATTCACAGCCGATCAGCACATTCAGGTAATCAATTGCCGCCTTGTTGAACTGGTCAACTGTAAGGCGCATGCCGTAACCAAACTCTGCGTTGTCTTCAAACAGGGAGTTTGACCATGAAGGACCGCGTCCGTCAGCACGCTGCGCATATGGGGTGGTTGGCAGGTTGCCGCCGTAGATTGATGAACATCCGGTTGCGTTCGCCACCATCATACGGTCGCCAAACAGTTGGGTAAGCAGCTTCAGATAGGGTGTCTCGCCGCAACCCTGGCAGGCGCCGGAGAACTCGAACAGTGGACGGACAAGCTGATTGCTGCGCATTGTATCCAGTTTTATCTGGGTCGCGTCAACATCCGGCAGTGAGAGGAAAAACTCGAAGTTCTCTGCCTCGGAAGCGCGCAGCGGTGGCTGAAACGCCATGTCCAGCGCCTTGTGATCCGGTTTCTGCTTGTCTTTTACAGGACAGTTGTGCGCGCATGCGCCACAGCCGGTGCAGTCTTCAGGGGCTATCTGTATGGTAAGCTTTTTGCCCTTCATCTCGGGGATGGTGCAATCTGCTGATTTGAAGGTTTTAGGGGCTTTCTTCAGCAGCGACTCGTCATATGCCTTCATACGGACTGCTGCGTGCGGACAGACAAATGAGCAGATACCGCACTGGATGCAGATCTTTTCGTCCCACACAGGGATGTCTACAGCTATGTTGCGCTTCTCGTACTGGCTTGTGGCGGTAGGGAAGGTTCCGTCAGCCGGCATTTTTGAAACCGGAAGTGTGTCGCCGAGACCGGCGACCATGATACCGGTAACATCTTTTACAAACCTGGGAGCCTTGGAAGAGACAGCGGCAGCCATCTTGATCTTGCTGGTTGCCTTTGCAGGAACTGTTACCTCGTAAAAGTTGTTAAGGCCTGCGTCAACTGCCTTGTAGTTCATTTCCAGAACCTTCTCGCCAGCCTTGCCGTAGGATTTTTTAATGGCCCCCTTGATGGAGTCCACAGCGTCCTTAAGCGGGATAATGCTGGAAATCTTAAAGAAGGCTGTCTGCATGATGACGTTGATACGGGGTCCGAGGCCGATCTCGTTGCCCAGCTTTACGCCGTCAATCACGTAAAACTTCAGTTTCTTGTCAATAATCTGCTGCTGAACTTCCTTTGGAATCTCATTCCAGACCTTGTCTGCTGCGAACGGTGCGTTAAGAAGGAAGGTTGCTCCGTTCTTTGCCTTTGCAAGCATGTCATACTTCTCCAGGAAGGAGAAGTTGTGGCATGCCACGAAGTCAGCCTCCTGCACCAGATAAGGTGCGCGGATAGGCTTTTTACCGAAACGCAGGTGCGAGGTGGTCATGGAACCTGCCTTCTTTGAATCGTACACAAAGTAGGCCTGGGCATTATTGCTGGTTTCTTCGCCGATGATCTTGATGGAGTTCTTGTTGGCACCAACAGTTCCATCTGAGCCCAGCCCGTAAAACATGGCCTGATATGCGCCTTCCATAGGGTTCTTGAAGCTGTAATCCACTTTAAGGCTTGAATTGGTCACATCCTCTTCAATACCGACAACAAAGTGATTTTGAGGCTTTTTAGCCTTCAGGTTATCCAGCACCGCTTTAGCCATGGCAGGTGAAAATTCTTTGGAACCCAGGCCGTAACGACCGCCAACGATAACCGGGTAGCCATCAAACTTGAACTTGCCTTCTGCCATAGCTTCACCGATTGCGGTGCGAACATCAAGATAGATAGGCTCGCCAAGGGAACCTGGCTCTTTTGTACGGTCAAGAACTGCAATCTTCTTTACGGTCTTTGGCAGTGCCTTGATGAATGCGTCAAGGGGGAACGGACGATAAAGACGGATTTTTACCACGCCTACCTTCTCGCCTTTTGATGCCAGATGTTCAACGGTTTCCTGGACAACATCAGCTCCTGAGCCCATTACAACTACAACACGCTCGGCATCCTTTGCACCTACATAGTCAACCAGCTTGTACTTGCGACCGGTGAGCTTGCCGAATTTGTCCATCTCTTCCTGCACTATCTTCTCGCAGATCGGATAGTAGGGGTTAACGGTCTCACGGCCCTGGAAGTATACGTCAGGGTTCTGGGCAGTTCCGCGCATTACAGGGCGATCCGGTGTGAGGCCGCGAAGCTTGTGCTCATTAATCAGCTTGTTATCGAGCATTGAGGCCATTTCGTCAAAGGTAAGCTCAGTTACCTTCTGTACCTCATGGGATGTCCTGAATCCATCGAAGTAGTGCAGAAAAGGCACACGGCTGCGAAGGGTTGATGACTGGGAGATGAGAGCAAAGTCCATAACCTCCTGCACATTGTTCGAGCAGAGGAATGCCCAGCCGGTTGAGCGGCAGGACATTACGTCGGAGTGATCTCCGAAGATTGAGAGCGCCTGTGCTGCAATGGCGCGAGCCGAGACATGGAAGACGGTGGAGGTAAGTTCGCCGGCGATTTTGAACATGTTGGGGATCATCAGAAGAAGACCCTGGCTGGCGGTGAAGGTTGTTGTCAGTGCGCCTGCCTGCAAAGCGCCGTGGACTGCGCCTGATGCGCCACCCTCTGACTGCATTTCAACAACTGTAGGGACGTTGCCCCAGATGTTTTTCTCTCCTGCGGCGCTCTTGGCGTCAGAGATCTCACCCATAACCGATGATGGGGTTATCGGGTAGATTGCGATTACTTCGTTTGTGGCGTGGGCCACGTGGGCCGCTGCGGTGTTGCCGTCAATGGTTACCATCTTCTTGCTCATGCTGCTCCTCCTGTTGATTTGTTGCGTAGTGTTTGTCCGAATGAATCTTGCGGATCTAAAGCTCGCTTCTTCCCTTCATTGCCCATTGCATTGTTGCGGGATTTACAAATTCAATGTCACTTCCAAGAGGTATGCCATGGGCAAGGCGTGTCACCATTATCCCCATCGGCTTGAGCTGCCGTGCCAGGTAAAGGGCTGTGGTTTCCCCTTCAACATTGAAGTTGGTCGCAATAACGACCTCCTTGACTTCGCCGCCGTTTACCCGGTCAACAAGCTCCCTTATCCGGAGTGAATCAGGGTTTATCCCGTGCAGCGGAGAAATTGCCCCCTGAAGCACATGATAAACACCGTTGTAGGCGTTGCTCCGTTCCAGCGCAAGCAGGTCCTGAGGTGTTTCAACCACACAGATTACGCTTTTATCGCGGTTTCCTGTGCAGATAGGGCATGGGTTCTGTTCTGTCAGCGTAAAGCAGACTGAACAGGCATGTATCCTGTCCCTTACATCCATAAGCGCTTCAGCAAGGGATGTCATATTCTGAGGAGATTTAAGGAGATGGAAGGCCAGCCTGAAGGCAGTTCTTTCGCCGATTCCCGGAAGCTTCTTAAGTTCTCCTGCAAGCCGCGTCAGTGCAGGTGCTTGTTGTAGCATACAACCCCACGCATTTAAAACATTTTTTTAGAATTATAGTGTAGTTAAAAACAAGCAGGCGAACGGTTCCCGTTGCCTGCGGTTTTTACATGAATGTCAAGGTATACAGTTACAGGCTGGTTAAAAGAGGCCCGGTATGCTCATGCCTCCGGTTATCTTGGACATCTCGGCAGATATCTCTGCCTGAACCTTTTTGAGCGCTTCGTTTGTCGCTGCGATTATAAGATCCTGCAACATCTCAACATCATTCGGATCAACAGCTTCGGGCTTGATTTCAAGTGACTTGATTTCATTCTTTCCAGTTACCACAACGGTTACTGCGCCACCTCCGGCAGCAGCAGTGGCCTCCCTGAGAGATGCCTCTTCCTGGAGTTTTCCCATCTTCTGCTGGATCATCTGGGCCTGCTTCATTATTCCTGCCAATCCTTTGGACATCTTTTGCTACCTCCATTTTTTATTGTGTGTATAAAACATGGTTACTAATACATATATTACAGTTTCGTAATATCTATGATTTCCCCGCCAAGCACCTTAAGGGCCTCCTGAACTACCGGATGCCCCGTAACTTCTTTACGGATGGTGTTCATCAGTTCTTCATGGTCATTCTTTTTTTTTTCTGCAAGTGATGATGGGCTTGCGTCATCTTCGAGTGATATGGGTTGTATTTTTACAATGGTGGGCTGGTGATTGAATTCTGCCGCCAGCTCTGAAAGCTGCCCCAGATTGTCCTGATCCTGAAGGATGGTCAGGTAGTATGAACCATCCGGAAAGCCTATTTCCATTCTGTCAGGGGAGTAATTTACAGGCGAGCCATGTTCCAGCAAACCCCCTATGGCCGGCTTCTTCTGAATACAGAACCGGACGAAGCGTTCCCAGTCTCCCTGGGGCTTTTCATCACGTTGAGTTATTTTTCCCTCTGCAGCAATAGGCGGACGATGACTTGAAGCTCTCTGGGGGGGAGTTGAAGTGGCTGGCCCGGAGTCCCACAGCTGGGGGGTTGTGGCTGCGCCTGTTTCCAGTAGCTTTATCCTTTCAAGCAACTGGCTGATCGGAACAACTGGCTGAAGTGCGCAGATCTTCAGGAGGGCCATTTCAAGAAGCAGGCGCGGAGAGCTTGAGTATGCCATCTCTCCTTCAGCCTTCACCAGAACGGTAAGGCGGCGCTGAATATCAAGAGCCGAGTGAGGCGACCCCTGCCTTGAAAGTTCTTCAAGTTCCGACTCAGTCAGGTCCAGTATCTCCGCCGGCCTTGGTACGGAGCGGACAACCAGAAGGCTGCGGAAGTGGGATATGAACTCCTGGGTGAACTGACGAATGTTATATCCGAAAATATCAACCTTCTTGACCGATTCCAGCGCTGCCTGGGTATCTCCATTAAACACGGCAGCGGAGAGATCACTCAGGAGCCGTCTGTCAACAACACCCACAATGGTTGCCACATCCTCATCAGCAACGCTGTTGCCGCAGAAAGCAAGCACCTGATCAAAACAGGTGATTGAATCCCGCATGCTGCCATCGCCTTTTCTGGCAATAAGACCAAGGGCCGGATCACTGATGGTTATGTTCTCGCTGGTTGCTATCTCTCTTAAACGGCCAATTATTTTTACGATCGGAACACGCTTGAAGTCGAGCCGCTGGCAGCGGGAGAGGATCGTAATAGGAAGCTTGTGTGGTTCGGTAGTGGCAAAGATGAACTTCACATGTGGGGGAGGCTCCTCCAGCGTCTTCAGAAGCGCGTTGAAGGCGTTGGTTGAAAGCATATGGACTTCGTCAATTATATATATCTTGTAACGGCTGTGGGATGGCAGATAGCGACTGTTGTCCCGCAGTTCGCGGATATCATCCACACCGGTATTGGAAGCGCCGTCAATCTCGAATACATCTGTGGATGTGCCATCGGTAATTTCTTTGCATGCAGGGCAGAGATTACAAGGTTCAGTTGCAGGGCCGTTCTCGCAGTTGAGGGCCTTTGCGAGAATACGGGCAGAGCTTGTCTTGCCTACTCCACGGGCTCCTGCAAGCAGAAAGGCATGGGCAACCCTGCCTGTGTCAATTGCGTTCTGGAGGGTACGGCTTACATGTTCCTGACCTGTGAGGCCCGAAAAGGTCTGCGGACGGTATTTTCTGGCAAGTACTTCGTAGGACACTGTGTATTCCTGGTTGTGGCCATGCAGGGAAAATGTTTGCGGGCGTATATGATAGCCGGGTTTGACCGCGGCACACAGCGTCAGCCGCTGCCGTTGCTTCCTTCCGGACCTGGCGGGATTCACAGCCTGCCGTTGCGCGGTGCCCGGCTATCATATACGCCCACAAAACGACTAATCGGTCTGTTGACAGGAATGACTGCATAACATACTGATGCTGATTTGTCAAAGCCGGATGCTGAGTGACCGGCTACAGAGGGTTACCGGGCGGCATCCTTCTGCCACCCTCCTCCCAGAGCCTTGATCAACAGTACGCTTGCCACCAGACGGCGTCCGGCAATGGCAACCGCTGTCCTGCGATTGGAGAGTTCCGTTGTCTGGGCGTTGATAACATTCATATAGCCCACTATACCTGCGCGGTACTGATTTGTGATAACAGCGGTTGTCGTTTGCGCCGCCTTAACCGCTTCATCCTGTACCTCTGCCTCTGCCTCCAGTATCCGCAGAGTCGCCAGATTGTCCTCAACATCCTGAAATGCCGTCAGCACGGTCTGACGATAAGTGGCCACAGTGGCATCATAGATTGCAAGAGCTTGTTCGCTCTGGGACTTGCGAACTCCTCCATCAAAAATTGTTTGTGAAACCGCAGGCCCGAATGACCAGAAACGGCTTGGCCAGGCAATCCAGTTGGATAAGCTGGAAGATTCGAGACCGGCAGTGGCGGAAAGCTTTACTGTCGGAAACCAGGCCGCCTTTGCCACACCTATCTGGGCATTGGCCGCTGCCACACGACGCTCTGCAGCAGCAATGTCTGGCCGCTGTTCAAGCATCTCGGATGGAATGACCAGCGGAATTCTTGGCGGCGCCTCAAGGGTGGGATCTCTTGGCAACGAAAACTGCGAGGCAACGGTGCCCACAAGCACTGCAATGGCATGTTCAAACTGGGCGCGCTGGATATCCAGATCAATGGCCTGGGCCTCGGTGCTTTTAAGCTGTGTCTCAGCCTGCAACAGGTCTGATCTGGCAGCAACCCCGCTCTTGTAGCGATTTCTGGTAAGTTCCAGATATTTCCGGTAGTCGCCTACAGTCTGGTCAAACAGGGCTTTCTGAGCATCAACAGCCTTAAGCTGAAAGTAGCTGGAGGCAAGGGTAGTCTGCATACTCAAACGGGCCGATGCAAGATCATCTGCGCTTGCCGCAGCCGTTGCCACACTTGCCTCTACCGTTCGTCTGATTTTTCCCCAGAGGTCTATCTCCCAGGCAAGGTCAATGGGAATCTGGAAATCCCAGGCAGGTGCGGTTGAAGTTGTCTTTGAAGCGGTATTGGCATTGATTGATTTCTGGGAGCGGACTGCGGCGGCACCAACTCCCAGATTTGGATAATATCCGGCCTTTGCTGACTGGATAAGAGCCCTGGCCTGGCGATAATTGGCCTCTGCCTGTTGTATGTTCTGGTTGGAAAGATTCAAGAGCTCCATAAGTGCATTCAACTGGCGGTCATTATAGCTCTCCCACCATTTTTCTTTCAGCAGGCCATTACCGGGAGCAGCAACCTTCCAGCCGGAAATATTTTTGAAACCTGCCGGAATCTCGGGCACTGCCTGGGGCTTTACATAATCAGGGCCGACGGCACAGGCTGAGAGTATCGAAATGCAGCAGATATAAAAAAATGAGCGGATCATAGCGGAACCTCCTTATTGCCGGTTTTTAAGCGACGTCTGTTTTCCCGCCAGACCCGTACCCTGTCGAGGTACAGATAGACGACCGGCGTGGTGTACAGGGTAAGCATCTGGCTGAAGACAAGCCCTCCAACAATTGAAACCCCGAGAGGTCTCCGCAGTTCCGACCCGACCCCCATCCCCGCTGCAAGAGGAATGGCCCCAAAAAGCGCCGCCATGGTAGTCATCATTATTGGGCGGAAACGAAGCATACATGCCTTGAAAATAGCCTCTTGAGCGCTCTTTCCTTCAGTACGCTGCACCTCTATGGCAAAATCAACCATCATGATGCCGTTTTTCTTAACGATGCCTATCAGAAGTATAACGCCGATAATTGCTATCAGGTTCAGATCTATGCCGAACAGCATTAAAGCCAGCACAGCCCCAACACCGGCGGATGGCAGGGTTGAAAGTATCGTAAGGGGATGGATATAGCTCTCATAAAGGATGCCAAGCACTATGTAAACTGCCACAATGGCGGCCAGAATAAGCAGGGGCTGGCTTTTGAGCGAATCCTGGAAGGCCTGCGCTGTCCCGGCAAACCTGCCCCGTATCCCTGACGGCAATCCTATCTCGCGTGCGGCCTTCTGGATGGCAGTGACAGCATCCCCCAAAGAGTTTCCCGGCAACAGGTTGAAGGAGATGGTTACCGAAGGAAACAGCCCCTGATGGTTAACCGCCAGAGAAGTGGCTGCAGGTTTGAATCTGGCGAAGGCCGGAAGCGGAACCAGACTGCCGCTGGTAGAAGCGACATGAAGATCATTCAAGGTGTCCGGCTGTTGCAGAAATTGTTGCGCAACCTCCATGACCAGATGGTACTGGTTCAACTGCGTGTAGGTGATTGAAACCTGACGCTGTCCAAAGGCATCGTAAAGGGCCTCGTCAATCTGTGCCGCCGCAATCCCCAGGCGGGATGCAGAAGGTCGGTCAATTACCAGATCCGCTGCCAGACCCCGGCTCTGCTGGTCACTGTTAAGATCTGCCAGGGCAGGCACCGATCTGAGTTTTTGAAGCAGTTTCCCGGCCCACAGGTTCAGCTCCGTAACATTTGCACCCTGCAAAGTGTACTGATACATGGCGCTGCTGATTCTTCCTCCAACCCGGAGATCCTGAACTGACTGCAGGAATGTAGGGGCTCCCGGCACCTGCGCCAGCTTTTTGCGCAACCTTGCTATAACCTGACTTGCTGTAGCTTTGCGTTTTTCAAAAGGCTTAAGCGCAATGAACATCCGGCCTGTGTTTACGGTGGAGCCACCTCCGCTTCCACCTCCGGTAAAGCCGGTCACGTGATCCACATCAGGATCCTTGCGAATGACATCAATAATCTGCAAAAGTTTCTTTTCCATTGACTGGAAAGATATGTCCTGGCTCGCCTGTATACTGCCTGATATACGGCCTGTGTCCTGCTCCGGAAAGAACCCCTTGGGAACGACTACGAAAAGTATAACAGTAATCACCAGGGTAAGCAGTGTAAGTCCCAACATCCTGCGAGGGTGCTCCAGCGCCCGGCGCAGAGTCTGTTCATATATTCCCAGCATCCGGTCGAATATCCAGCCGCTTAAACGGTAGATACGGCCATCTGGCTCTATCTCCTCGTCTTTAAGTA
>CAZXTZ010000026.1:0-10075 GCA_964643645.1 uncultured Geobacteraceae bacterium | reverse complement strand
CCATGATTGCAGCAGAAAGGGTCACGGCAAACTCACGGAACAGACGTCCCACCATCCCTCCCATAAGCAAAATAGGTATAAAGACAGCCACCAGGGATACGCTCATGGAAAGAACCGTAAAGGCAATTTCCTTTGAACCGGAGATAGCCGCCTGAAGCGGTTTCTGCCCCATCTCGCGATAACGGGTTATGTTCTCCAGTACAACAATGGCATCATCCACCACAAAACCGGTGGCTATGGTAAGGGCCATAAGCGACAGGTTATCCAGCGAATAACCGAAGAGATACATCACGGCAAAGGTGCCGATGATTGAAACCGCAACAGCAACCGCCGGTATCAAAGTGGCCCGGAGATTTCGCAAAAACCAGAGCACCACCAGCACAACAAGAAGGCCAGACAAAAGCAGTGAAAATTCAACATCTTTAAGTGAAGCGCGTATCGGCGGAGAGCGATCCATAACCACAGAAAGGGCCACACCACCGGGCAGGGCAGCCCCCAGCTGTGGCAGCAGACTGCGGACATTGTCAACTGTCTCGATTATGTTTGCCCCAGGCTGACGGAAAACAATCACAGTTATGGCAGGTTTGCCATTCACCATTCCGGCTACCCGTTTGTCTTCAACCGAATCCTCCACCGTCCCCAGATCAGCCAGCCTTACCGCTGCCCCTTTGCGGTATGAAACCACCAGGGGGCGGTACTCCTCTGCCTTTCTCAACTGGTCATTGGCGTGGATCTCCCAGGATGTGCTGTCATTCGAGACTGCCCCCTTGGGACGGTTTACATTGGTTGATGAGAGCATCCCCCTCACCTGGGCAAGACTTATACCGTAACTGCTGAGGGCCAGAGGGTTCAGATCCACACGGACTGCAGGGAGTGACCCACCACCCACAAACACCTGACCTACCCCCGGCACCTGGGAGAGTTTCTGCTGCAGAATTGATGAAGCAGCATCGTACATACGACCCTTGCTGACAGTTTCAGAGGTTAGCGCAAGTATTATAATCGGGGCGTCAGATGGATTTACCTTACGGTAGGAAGGGTTGCTGGGCAGGTTTTTCGGGAGATCGCCCCGTGCTGCATTTATTGCAGCCTGAACATCCCTGGCCGCTCCGTCTATATTTCGGTCAAGCTCAAACTGCAGAGTAATGCTGCTGCTGCCACGGTAACTGGTGGAAGTCATCTCGGTAATACCGGCAATCCGCCCAAACTGGCGTTCCAGCGGGGCGGCAACCGAGGTTGACATAGTCTCAGGGTCAGCGCCGGGCAGGGATGCGGATACAGAAATGGTAGGGAAGTCAACCTGGGGCAAAGGTGATACCGGTAAAAGGTTAAAAGATATCAAACCTGCCAGCACCAGACCTATTGTCAGCAGGGTTGTGGCAACAGGGCGATGTATGAAGATAGCGGAGAGGTTCATTCCTTACCACGAATATTCAGAGCCTTACGCCGTTTTAGCAGCCGGTCAAACGCCAGATAAATTACCGGGGTGGTGTAAAGGGTCAGGATCTGGCTGATAATCAGGCCGCCGATAATGGAGATTCCCAGAGGCTTCCGAAGTTCGGAGCCGACACCGCCTCCAAGAGCCAGGGGCAACGCCCCCAGCAGGGCAGCCATTGTGGTCATCATAATCGGGCGGAAACGGAGCAGGCAGGCCTGGAAGATCGCCTCCTCCGGCGGTTTCCCTTCGTTGCGTTCAGCGTCAAGGGCAAAATCCACCATCATGATCCCGTTCTTTTTAACAATCCCTATCAGCAGAATGATACCGATGATAGCGATAACCGTCAGTTCCTGACCACAGATCATCAGCGACAGAACCGCGCCGACCCCCGCTGAGGGCAGGGTGGAAAGGATCGTCACCGGATGGATATAACTCTCGTACAGCACCCCCAGAACTATGTAGACCGTTATAAGCGCTGCAAGAATCAAAATCGGCTCATTGGCCAGCGAAGCCTTGAAAGCCTCTGCAGTGCCCTGAAAGGTTCCCATGATACTTGCAGGCAACCCCATCTGCCGGGTGGCATGCTCTATAGCTTCTACAGCTTTACCGAGGGAGCTGTTTGGGGCCAGGTTGAATGATACGGTTACTGCGGGAAACTGCCCCTGACGGTTGATAACCAGGGGCCCACGGGTCTCCGTTGCGGTGGTGACGGCAGATAACGGCACCTGACCACCGGAGGCGGATTTGAGATACAGGTTGTTAAGGCCGCGTGGATCCCGGGTAAATTCCGGTCGCGCCACCAGCACAACCCGGTACTGGTTCAACTCGGTAAAGATGGTGGAAACCTGACGCTGGCCAAAGGCATCGTAGAGAGCGTCATCTATATGCTGTGGCGTCACTCCGAAACGGGAGGCCGTTACACGATCAATATCAAGATTCAGCCTCAATCCCTGATCCTGCTGGTCACTGCCAACGTCTGTCAACTCTGGAAGTTTTTTCAACATATCAAGGATTTTAGGCGACCAGAGAGCAAGTTCCTCAGAGTTTGGATCCTCCAGGGTGTACTGGTACTGGGTGCGGCTTACCCTGGCATCAACGGAAAGATCCTGTACCGGCTGCATGAAAAGTGTTATTCCGCTTACCCCTGCCAAATTTGTCTGCAGACGGCGGATCACCTCTGTTGCAGAGGCATCCCGTTTGTCGGCTGGTTTCAGGTTGATCAGGATACGACCACCGTTGATACTTGTGTTTACGCCGTCCACTCCTATGAAGGAGGAGAGGCTCTCAACTGCCGGATCCTTTAGAATAACCTTTGAAAGCTCTTGCTGTCGCTGCGACATGGCTGGAAATGAAATTGACTGGGATGCCTCGGAGATTCCCTGAATCGCTCCGGTGTCCTGCACCGGAAAAAACCCCTTGGGAATCAGGATATATAAAATAACCGTAAGCACCAGTGTTCCCAGTGCAACTGCCAGCGTAGCAGGCTGGTGTTGCAGCACCCACTTCAGAGACCGTCCATATCCGGCAATAAGGCGATCAAAAAAACGGCCAGAAGCGTGATAGAAACGCCCCTGCCTCTCTTCCGGAACATGCTTTAGTATCCGTGCGCACATCATGGGTGTCAGGGTCAGTGAGACCAATCCGGAAATAAGTATTGTAATCCCCAGTGTAACGGCAAATTCACGGAAGAGGCGCCCCACCACATCTCCCATAAAGAGGAGCGGAATAAGTACGGCAATCAGTGAAACTGTAAGGGAGAGAATTGTAAAACCGATCTGCTTCGCCCCTTTGAGCGCGGCATCAAGTGGTGATTCCCCATCCTCAATGTAGCGGGATGTTTTCAATCATCACGATGGCATCATCCACTACAAATCCGGTTGAAATGGTAAGGGCCATCAGCGACAGGTTGTTGAGGCTGTAATCCAGCAGGTACATCACCCCGAAAGTTCCGATCAGCGAGACCGGAACAGCCACACCGGGGATTGCTGTGGCGGGGAGATTCCGGAGGAAGAGAAATATAACAAGCACAACAAGGGCCACGGCCATAAGCAGTTCATACTGTACATCATGCACCGATGCCCGGATTGTGGATGTACGGTCTGTCAACACAGTAACCTTTACGGAAGCAGGAAGGGCACTTTCAAGCTGTGGAAGCAGCTTTTTAATCCGGTCCACCACCTCTATGACATTGGCCCCGGGTTGTCGCTGAATATTTACAAGCACCGCCGGTGTCGTGTTCATCCATGCTGCCTGATTGACGTTTTCCGTGTCATCCAGAGCATCGGCCACATCTTTCAAAAATACCGGGGCGTTGTTTTTGTAAGCGACAACAAGGGATCGGTATTCCTTGCCGGTAAAAAGCTGGTCGTTTGCATTTATTACAAATGACTGTCGTGGGCCATCAAAGCTACCCTTTGCCTGATTCACGTTGGCAGCCACCAGAGTGCTTCTCAGATCCTCCAGGGTCAGACCGTAGGAGGCCAAAGCAGCAGGATTTGCGTGGATACGCACTGCCGGACGCTGACCTCCACTGATAGTTACAAGACCAACGCCGGGAAGCTGTGAGATCTTCTGGGCAAAACGGGTGTCCGCCAGATCCTCCACCCTGGGCAGCGCAAGAGAATCAGAGGAGAGCGCCAGTGTAAGTATGGGGGAGTCAGCAGGGTTTACCTTGCTGTATACCGGCGGCGAGGGGAGATCCTTTGGCAGAAAGCTCCCGGCAGCGTTGATTGCTGCCTGCACCTGCTGTTCTGCCACATCAAGGGAAAGGTCGAGTGTGAACTGCAGTGTAATTACCGAGCAGCCATGGGAGCTGCTGGAGGTCATCTGGGTGAGGCCGGGCATCTGTCCGAACTGCCGTTCGAGCGGAGCTGTCACTGACGAGGCCATTACATCAGGGCTGGCTCCTGGAAAGAATGTGCGCGCCTGTATGGTGGGATACTCCACCTGCGGCAGGGCCGAGACCGGCAGCTGTTTGTAGGCAACCGCCCCGGCCAGAATGATGGCTATCATCAGCAGGGTGGTGGCAACCGGACGCAGGATAAAGAGACGTGAAAAATTCATTGCCCGGTGCCTTTACCTGCTCCCTTGCCGGGACGCCCGGACTTGTCGGCCCCGGTCGCAGCCGGATCCTTTGGCTCAACCCTGCTGCCATCGCGCAGCCTCTCGGTACCTTCAACCACAACAAGCTCTCCTGTCGCAACACCTTCGGCAATGGAGGAATCGCCACCCTGGGTTACACCTAGCTTCACCGGTTTCATGGCAACGGTTTTGTCCGGATTCAGCTTAAAAACAAACGCCCCCTGTGGGCCACGCTGGACAGCCGCTGCCGGGATGATAACAGCATCCTTCTTGATTTCAAGGAGAAGGCGGGCGTTTACAAACTGGTTGGGAAACAGCTCGTTTCCCGCATTGGGGAACATTGCCTTGAACTTGACAGTACCTGTTGCAGGATCAATCTGGTTGTCCACTGTCAAAAGTGTCCCTGTGGCCAGCTTCTGCTTCATATCCCTGTCAAATGCCTCTACAGGTATCCGTTCTCCCTGACGCATCCGTACAAGCACCCTGGGGATACTGTCCTCCGGCAGGGGAAACACAACAGTAATGGGGCGAAGCTGGGTGATTGTCAGCAGGCCGCCGGTATCGCTGGCTTTTAGCATATTGCCAGGATCTACTGTACGCAAACCGACACGACCGGACACCGGCGCAGTGATGCGGCAATAGGTCAGGTTCAGGCGAACCGAATCAATCTGCCCCTGATCCACCTTTACAGTGCCCTCATACTGACGAACCAGCGCCTGCTGGGTATCAAGCTGCTGCCTCGGAATTGAATCCTGACTCCAGAGGGTCTTGTACCGTTCCAGATCAAGACGGGCGTTTGTAAGCAGCTCCTGATCCCGCATAAGCTGCCCCTCGGCCTGTGAAAGCTGCACCTGGAACGGACGGGGATCAATCAGGGCAAGCAGCGCTCCCTTGACAACCTCCTGTCCCTCCCTGAAGCGAACCTCCATAAGCTGTCCTTCAACCCGACTCCTTACCGTCACGGTATTGACAGGCACCACCGAACCTAGGCCGTTAAGGTAGATCGGCATATCACCGCTGCGGGCAGCCTGCGCAACTATTGCCACAGGCACCCCTCCGGCCTTCTTCCTCTCAGCAGCCTTTTCCTTTGCCGATTTGCCGTTCCATATCCTGAAGACCAAAACAACTGAAATGATGATTGCGACGCACAGCAGAAGCCACTTCCACCAGCTGGCACCTTTACTGTCATTTTTATTTTGAAGCATGCTTTCCCGCTCTTCCGGCTTCTCTGTCATCAGCATCTGGTTATCCCTCGCGAACAGGTATATGAAACTGCGAAATAATACTCTATTTTTGTTGAGATGGCGGTGTATTTTCATTTCAGCGATGAGGTATTATCCCTGAAAAAACAGTTGCCACAGAGGAAATAGAGTTCTCAGAGAAAAAACAAAGAGATATGAACACAGCACAAGTTCCTTTATGGTGACAAAGGAAAAACTGTTTTTCCCGTAATTCTCTGCTTTTAGCTATATTCTCTGTGGCTGATTAGAAAAAACTGGAAGGCAATACAAAATAAGGTGTGTCACTGTTTAAAGCCGTAAATTATCTACTGTCCAACCTCCTGAAATACTCATCACGACACCAGTTTTCAATATCAACCATCGCCCTGAACGCCTCGGCAAAACCGCTACGCCCTGTCGTAAAAACCCCGTGGCCATAGACAATCGCCTTACCTGACTCAGCAATTACAGGCGGCACCCTCTTTGCCAGACCACCGGCGCCGATCTCCCCGGCGACAACAGGCGTATCCCCAAGAAATCTTACATGTGGGCAGTCCTTCCAGCAGTCGGTTACCGGACAGTTTTCAGTGTCGCAAAGCATACTCATAACCACTGAAAACTTTGGATGGCCATGCAGTATCACCTTAACCCCGGCCTGCTCGTATGTGCGACGATGTGCCAGAAGCTCGCTGGATGCCGTTATACCTGTGGTTGATGAGTTATCCATAGGCACAGGATCAATACAGCCGGGCAGTTCGTCAAGACTGGCTGCTGTCTGGGATATGTAGAGGGTATTGCCGTTTATAACCGAAATATTTCCGAAGAATGAGTCCACAAGCCCCCGTTCCACGGTATAACGCCCCACTGTTGCCATCTCTTCCAGAATCTCTTCAGGATCATCAAGTGGGCCGGTATGGAAAACAAGCCCGTCAGCAGTGAGGGGATAAAGCCATTTCTTGCGGAATTCTGAAAAAGTCTCTTCCTCACCGGGAAGCCTGAAACCATCTTCCAGCAGTTTCTCAAGGTAGGCCACAAAGGCGGAGTGAAATACAGATGAGTAGTTGATGTATGCCTGCTCTATGGTAACCGCTCCGGTTGCCACTATGCCCAGCCCTTCAACTATTATCCCCTTACGGTTGCCAAGCAGTCCGGCAATAAGAGCTGCAGGATCTTCTGGCAGCTCTGCACGACGAATAAACGGTATGTCATGAAGAAAAGTGCGGGTTTCGGTATCTCGCGGAACAAGGCGATTCTCTCTGTCATTGGCACGCGCAACAAGGAAATCGGCAAACGGCAGGGATGGCTTGGCAGCAACAAGGGCCAGACAGCTGAGCTTTGATATGACATCTCCGGCAATCCCCGCCATATCTGGGTTTCCAGCAGTTATCAGGATGTCATCCTGCGCTGCAAAGGCGATCCTGTCCGGTAACGCCGAGCGGTCTGAAATCAGTTTGGCTGAGTATTTATTTATCTGATCCTGCATATCTACGGATGCCTCTCAAGATACCCGGTATCCCCGAAGGTACCGTCCGGCTTTAAGCCCCTGGTCCGGTAGTACTTCTGTAGTTCCTCATCAAATCTTGTCCGGTCAATTGGATGAATATCTATCCCTTCACCGCTTGAGCCAGGCTCTGTGAAGAATCGTTCTGGCAGAATGTCGTCCTTTACGTCAAATCCATTGGCGCAGTTGTAGAAACGCTCGGTCATATAGATACGTTCGCCGATCTCCTTAAGGGACTGCGGAGTGTACTCAACGCCGGTGGTGGCGCTCAGAAGCTCTGCGTACTCTTCAAGGGTGGCGCCAAAGAAAGAGAACTTGCAGGCCACCATCGAGTCAACCGCAGCGTTGGTATCTTCTGCAATCTTGATGATTCTGGCCTTGCCGGAAAAGGAGAACCGGTCTGTCGGGACAGGCTTTCGAAGGATCTCGTGCGAAATCGGATATGCCCTCAGGTGGCAGCCACCGCGGTTGCTGGTGCAGTAGGCAAGGGCCATGCCGTAGGCGCCACGGGGGTCGTAGGCCGGAAGCTCAAGTGATTTGACACTCATGGAAAGAGCAGGCTTTCCGATCTTTTCTGCCAGCCGCCTTGATCCTTCAGCCATTAATCCGCCTTCACCACGGCGAAAGGCTATATCAGCAAGAAGCCCGGAAACCTCAGAGACCTCAGGGAAACGACCATTTGCCTCACCCCATGCCGATATGGTTACTGCAGCCGTAATGGTGTCCAGCCCCAGATCATTGCAAAGTGTGTTGGAGCGAACTATGGACTTGAGATCGGAGATGTTGTTGAGGGCTCCAAAGTGAGAGACTGTCTCGTATTCAGGAAGGTGCTCCCCCTCAGGCGTACTTTTTTTGCACTGAATCGGGCAGCCGTAGCAGCCATCATTTTTAGCACCGCACTCTTTGCGGATCGCCGGGCCTGAGTAGTTGCCGGAATCTGCAAAGACTGTCCTGCGGAAGTTTTCTGTAGGGGCCATCCTGCGCTGACGCATGAGGTCAACAAGGGCCGGGGTGCCATACTCTGCCAGCCCCAGCTCTCCAAATATCACCGGAGAGGCCCTGAAGAGACGCATGACATCCCTGCGGGCATGCTCAAACCTCTCAGGATCTGCAACTGTTGTCTCCATCTCTCCATTTACTACAATCGCCTTCAGCCGTTTGGCCCCCATAACTGCGCCAAGGCCGCCACGCCCTACAGAGTTACCTTCACCCATCATTATGTTGGCAAACAGTACGCCGTTTTCGCCTGCCGGGCCGATGCAGGAAACACTTCCTTTAGAGCTTAAGCCTGCAACCGTTTGATGGACGGTCTTTCCCCACAGGAGATCGGCAGGTACGATTGTGGCGGTTCCACCCTGGATTTCAAGGCAAACCGGACTTTCACTCTTACCTGTTATTACCACGGCATCCAGCCCTGCGGCCTTGAGACGCCAGGCAAAGCGGCCTCCGGCAGAGCAGTCGTATATTGTTCCTGTAAGTGGTGATCTGGTAACAACAGCCAGACGCGCTGCAGTGGGGGCTTTGGTTCCACAGAGAGGGCCGACTGCATAGATCAGCGGCATATCCGGATCAAAGGGATTCAGATGGAAGTAATCCCGCATCAGCCGGACACCCAGGCCCCGGCCTCCGAGGTATGTTTCAAGCAGCAGCTGTGGAAGATCTTCATGCCAGATACGGCCTGTTGTCAGATCAACCCGTAAAAGCCTGCCTGACCAGCCATTTTTATTCATGCTCTGCCCTCAGATCCCGTGACATCAGCTCGATTACCGCTTCGCGGGCAGGTTTGCCATTATGGAGTATTTCATAGACCTTGGCGGTTATCGGCATATCAACTTCAAGCCTTGCTGCGAGGGCATTAACCGACTCTGCCGATTTAACCCCTTCTGCCACCATCCGCATCTCTGAAAGTATAGCTTCAAGTGACATCCCCTGCCCAAGCTTGATTCCTACCGTACGATTCCTGGAAAGGTCTCCCGTACAGGTGAGTACAAGATCTCCCATACCTGCAAGCCCCGCAAATGTGGAATCTTCAGCCCCCATTGCCCTGCCCAGCCTACGCATCTCTGCAAGTCCGCGGGTTATAAGTGCGGCACGGCTGTTGTGGCCAAACCCCAGGCCATCGCCTATACCTGCCGCTATGGCTATCACGTTCTTTACTGCACCGCCAAGCTCCACACCGACAGGGTCCGGGCTTGAATAGACACGAAATACATTATTGCTGAATGCTGTCTGAACCTTGGCAGCTGCGGTCTCGTTTCTTGATCCTGCAACAATAAGCGAAGGGAGCCCTGCAGCTACCTCTTTGGCAAATGTGGGGCCGGAAAGGGCAACATACCGCTCCAGAGTCTGTTCTCCAAGTACCTGGGAAAGTATCTGGGAAACGGTACTGAGCGATCCAAGCTCAATCCCCTTGGAGGCATTTACAAAAATTGCATCGCGGGCAACATCTCCGGCCATCTGTGCCAGAATACCACGCATCACCTGGGTGGGTGTTACCAGCAGTATCAGCTCTTTATCAGCTACTGCCTCCTTCAGGTTACCGGTAAAGTTCATTTTTTCATGCAGGACTGTATCCGGCAGAAACAGGTGGTTGACGCGGCTGGAACGCATACCTGCAACCAGTTCGGACTCGTAAGCCCAGAGGCAGACATCGTGACCGTTTCCGGCCAGCACCTGAGCCAGGGCCGTACCCCAGCTTCCCGCTCCTATGACCGCTATCTTCATTCCCAATCCTCGTCATCAAAAATCTGGTATTTCCGGGGGTCATAACCTTCTGCAAGGGATTGCCTCGCCACCTCAAGGCTGTCAAGCAACATCCTCCGGATGAATGGATGA
>CAZXTZ010000025.1:11220-22594 GCA_964643645.1 uncultured Geobacteraceae bacterium | reverse complement strand
GCGCCAGCATCGGCCCTGATCCGTCTGCTGGCGCTTCCGGGGGGTCGCCTTACAGTTATTCAGCTGCTGGATATCCTCTCCCTCTCGCCTGTTCGCCGCTGTTTTGGCATTGAAGAAAGTGAGTTGCCGGTTATCAGGGAATGGCTGGAGCTTACCCGCGTCCGCTGGGGCCTGGACGAGAAGGATCGCGGCAGACTCGGCCTTCCTGAATACCGCGCCAATTCCTGGGCAGCCGGTCTGGATCGTCTGTTGCTTGGTTATGCAGTTTCCGATAACGGGCAGGACCTGTTTAACGGGATACTTCCTTTTGATAACATTGAAGGTTCCAGTTCCATACTTCTTGGAAAACTGATTGATTTTGTAGAAAGCGCAGGTCGGCTCTCCTGCTCCCTTGACTCCCCCCGCCCGCTTGAAGAGTGGGCAGTGCAGTTCCGTCGGATCATTGGAGAGTTCATCTCTGGAGATGACGACACATCAAAGGAACTGGAAAGCATTGGAGGAATCCTTGAGGAGTTGAAGGAGTTACAACAGGAATCAGGATTCGGCGGTGATGTTACATTCGAGGTAATCCGTTCGTGGCTTGCATCACGCCTTGATCAGGAGCAGAAAGGGCTGGGTTTCATGACCGGCTGTGTCACTTTCTGTGCAATGCTGCCGATGCGGAGTATTCCTTTCAGGGTGATAGCCATGATCGGAATGAATGACGGGGCATTTCCCAGACAGAACATGGCTGACGGCTTTGACCTTGTGGCCGCAAATCCACGGGCTGGTGACCGCTCGCTGCGCGATGAGGACCGCTACCTTTTTCTTGAAACAATCCTCTCTGCCCGCAATACGCTCTACATCAGCTACATAGGACAGAGTATGAGGGATAACAGCGAGATTCCTCCGTCTGTGCTTGTAAGTGAGCTGCTTGATGCCGTGAGCCGTGGATTTGTTTGCGATACAGCTGCGGGTTCCATTGAGAAAAGGCTGGTTACACAGCACAGGCTCCAACCGTTCAGCAGATACTATTTTACCGGTAATACCGGGCTTTTCAGTTATTCTGCCGAGAACTGCAATGCGCTGGTTGAAAAATCAGGCGGCCTTCCGGTTAAGACAGAATTCATGCCGATACCATTGGAAGAAGCTCCGGAAGAACTCCGTGAGATACCGCTTCACTCCCTTTTGCGTTTTATTGTAAATCCGGCCCGTTTTTTCCTGGAAAGCAGGCTCGGTGTCCGTTTTACCAGGGGGGCTGGTCCTTTGGAAGAAAGGGAACCGTTCGGTATTGACTACCTTGATGCATATCAGCTGAAAGCCCGGATAATAGAGGCCTCACTTGAGGGGAATGATCCCCGTGCCCTGCTCCCCGTAGTGCGCGCCCAGGCAATACTTCCACCTGCCCGCCACGGTGATCTGATCTTTGAAAAACAGGCCGCTGACTCGGCTGACTTTGCCACAATGGTAAAGAATGAGATCGGCCCCGAGGATTGCCTTGCACCTTTGTATATTGATCTGAATATTGAGGGTTTCAGGATACATGGCCGGCTTTCGGGGATATGGCCCCAAAGCATGTACCGTTTTCGCTGTGCAAAACAGAAAGCTGCTGATCTGCTTAAGCTCTGGATTGAACATCTGATTTTAAACTCAACTCCTACTGAAGGGTATCCACGCTGCTCAATGCTTATGATGTCGGATAAATCAACTGCATTCAGCTCTGTTGAAAATCCGGTTGAAATACTGAAGTCGCTCCTTGATCTCTACTGGCTGGGGCTGACCAGGCCTCTTCCGTTCTTCCCCGAATCTTCCTGGGCCTGTGCAACTGCAAGAACACCCTACGATCCGGAGAAGGCGCTTAAAAAATGGAATGACGGCTACAACAGCTCTGGCGAAGGAAGTGATCCTTATTTTCGTGTCTGTTTCGGAAAGGCAGATCCATTTGGCGCAGAATTCATACGGATTACCCGTACTGTTCTGGAACCGCTGCTGCAGAATAAAGACAGGTCAAATTGATGCGCGAACTTGATCATCTGCATATTGATCTGAATGGCCCCCACCTGATTGAGGCCAGCGCAGGCACAGGCAAGACTTATGCTATTGCCCTTCTGTACCTTCGGATACTTGTGGAGCTAAAGCTGGAGCCTGCGCAGATACTGGTGGTAACCTACACCGAAGCGGCAACAAAAGAGCTCCGGGGGAGAATACGGAAGCGGATCCGTGAGGCTCTGGATGCCATTGACCGCGGCGCAAGCCCTGACCCTCTTCTTGATCTTTTGTGTAAAAATATAAATGGAAGATGGGGAGACGGATCGGAAGTACGCGACACTCTGGACAGGGCGCTTAAGTCCTTTGATACCGCTTCAATATTTACCATTCACGGCTTCTGTCTGCGGGCGCTCCAGCAAAATGCCTTTGAGAGCGGTTCCAGATACGACACAGAACTCTCGACAGACCAGGCAGCGCTGATGACTGAGATTGTTGATGATTTCTGGCGTCAGACCTTTTTCAGGGAATCCTCCCCGATACTTAAATCTGTTATTGATAATGATTCACCTGACACACTTTATAAGTTCGCCAGGGCCGTGGCCGGAAAACCGGGGCAGAAACTAATACCAGAATATTGCCCGGAGCAGAAAGATCAGGCAGAGGCTACAGCACGATATGCCTTTGAAAAGGTTCAGAATACATGGATCAAGCACAGGGAAGAGATTGTAAACCTTGTATCAACCGACAAAGGTCTTAGCAGAGGGCCATACAAGGCCGGGCTTCTGCCAAAGTATTTCAAACAGCTGGATGACTTCGCGGCAGGCTCAAATCCTTTTGACCTTCCGGAATCATTCGCTCTTTTCTGTAGATCCGGTATTGAGTACAAACCCAAGAGCCCTGCTCCGGTGCATCCCTTTTTCGATTGTTGTGAAGAGCTGAAGAAAAATGTGGATGACCGGATGGCGCTTCTTAAAGGGGAGCTCATCGCCTACTGCTCAGAACAGTTGCCACTCCGCAAACAGCAGAGGAACACACGGTTTTTCGATGATCTGATGTACAACCTCTCTGATGCGCTTGATAGCGAAAAGGGAGCTCAACTGGCTGCAAAACTTCGTGACAGCTACAGGGCGGCGCTTATTGACGAATTTCAGGATACAGACCCTGCGCAGTACCACATATTTAAAAAAATTCACGGAGCCGGTTCCTGCCCGCTCTTTCTGATAGGTGATCCGAAACAGGCCATCTACAGTTTCCGTGGCGCCGATATCTTTGCCTACATACAGGCTGCCGAAGATATTGAGAAAGAGCGTCGTTTTACCCTTACCAGCAACTGGCGCTCAACCCCTGAGCTGTTGTCAGCCTTTAACCGGATATTCTCCAGCGACAGAAACCCCTTCATCTATGACCAGATAGAATATCACCCTGTTGCCGCCGGAAAGGCCAATTCGGAAAAACTTACAACATCTTCAGGCCATGACGCGCCTCTTCAGCTCTGCCTGATGCCCTCTGACCTTGGCGTCACAAAGGCAGGCGAGACAGCGGTCAAAGCTGTTGCTTTCGAGATAAGCAGCCTGCTTTGCGAAGGGGCTGCAGGCACTGCGCTGATAGGAGAAAAACCGCTTGTGCCAGGCGACATTGCCGTAATTGTGAGGAGTCACCGCCAGGCCAAGTCTGTCCGTGACACCCTTGTGCCACTGGGAATCCCCTGTGTGCTACGGGGGGATATGACCATCTTTGAAACCGATGAGGCCCGTGAGGTCACACTCATTCTTGATGCCTTCCTTAATCCGGCCAGCTCTTCAGCTGTCAGGGCATCGCTTCTGACTGACATACTGGGAAGAACAGGGAGCGACCTGGCGGCGCTCATAAAGGATGAAAAGGGGTGGGAAACCTGCCTGGAAAATTTCCGTGAATACCATCAGCTCTGGCATGACAGGGGTTTCATGGTAATGGCAAGGCTCTTCATCTCAAGAGAAGGGGTAAAGGGAAGGCTGCTCAAGTATAAGGACGGGGAACGGCGACTGACAAACCTGCTTCACTGCCTGGAGGTTATCCACGCAAAAGCCCATGAGCGGGCCATCGGGATGGAGGGGCTTGTCAGATGGTTCACGGAAAAGGTAAATGCCGTTGACAAGGCTGAGGAGAACGAGCTGCGCCTTGAAACCGATGAGCAGGCTGTCAGGATTATCACGGTACATGTCAGCAAGGGGCTGGAGTATCCTGTAGTTTTTTGTCCATTCCAGTGGGGAGGTGTCATTGAAAATGAAGCACTGGCAACCTTCCACGATGATTATCTGCTGGTAAGGGACTATGGTTCCGACGATTTTGAGGCAAACCGTGTCAAAGGCAGGAAAGAGCTGCTGGCCGAGGGGATGCGCCTTTTGTATGTGGCAGTAACGCGGGCAAAGTATCGCTGCTATCTCTATTGCGGAAAGGTTAATCAGGGGGCGTCCAGATCAGCGCCTGAGACATCATCTCTGGCCTACCTGTTTAATGCCTCACCTGAAACCCGCAAAAGCAGGGAAGAGTTGATTGCGCTGCTGGCGACGGACTTTCTCGGACTTTCATCCGATGAGTTTGCCAGCCAGTACGCAGCCCTGGCAGACGGGAGCGGGGGCGCTATTTCAGCCGATCCCCTGCCTGATGGTCTTGAACCCTGCCTCTGGCAGGATACCGATGAAACCATTCCCTCATTCGACTGCAAAAAATTCAGGGGTACGATTGAAAATAACTGGCGGGTGGCAAGTTTTACATCATTTGTAGCCCACGAATCAAAGGCTGCTGAACTGCCCGACCGGGACGAATCAATCATTGTTTCTCAGGAGACCAACCGCCCAGCCCGGGATGATGGAGAGGAATTTAGTATCTTTACCTTTCCAAAGGGCGCCAGGGCCGGGGTATTCATGCACGGGATCTTTGAAAAACTGAATTTCACAGAGATAACTGAAACTGCAATAGAAAAGGCCGTTGACACAAATCTTGCCAGATACGGTTTCAGAAGGGAGTGGAAACACTGCATCTGCGATATGGTGAGGGCTGTTCTCCGTGCCCCTCTAAAGAGCGGTGATGGGGAGTTCACCCTTGCAGAGCTCAAAGAGGGCAGCTGGCTTACTGAGCTGGAATTCTTCTTCCCACTGAAATTCATCACGTCGGACAGGCTTCGCCGCACCCTGAATAAATACTCCGTCAGCTACCCTTCGGTTGATCTCGAAAAAGTTCTCTCCTGCCTGCAGTTCAAGCCTGTTCAGGGAATGGTAAGGGGATTCATGGATATGGTATTCGAGCATGGTGGGCGCTATTACCTGCTTGACTGGAAATCCAACCATCTGGGCAACGAGGTCGAGAGCTACAACAAAGAAGCAATGAGACATGAAATGGAGCGCAACCTCTACCCGCTTCAGTACCTCCTGTACAGCGTTGCCCTGAACCAGTATCTGGCAATCAGGGTGAAAGATTATGACTACAACCTGCACTTTGGGGGAGTTTTCTACATATTCCTCCGTGCCGCAGGCTCGGTTCCGGAAAACGGGCAATACGGCATATTCACTGATCTGCCACCCTTTGAACTGGTCAAGGCCCTTACTGATGAGATGGTTTGCATTTCCGGGGAGAGACAGCCATAACTTAGTTAGCCTCACATCAAAAAATCGAGTTTAAACAGGACAGCGCTGTACGTCTTGGGCCAAGGAGTTCAAGCCACGCCTGAAAGGAAGTCAGATGAATGAAAAAACCGATCATATAGCCCGAGCAATGGCTGCAAAGGGCAAGATAAGGGCTGTTGCCTGCGTTACAACAAAGCTTGCCAATGACATCTGCTTTCTGCAGGGAGCCTCACCCGCTGTGTCTGTGGCTCTGGGACGGGCGTTATCCGGAGCTGCTCTTCTGGGTAGCACCCTCAAACAGGGTCAGAGGCTTGCCCTTAAGTTTGAGGGATGCGGCCCCATGAAGAAAATGATTGCCGAGACAGACTGGGATGGAGCCTTGCGTGCCACAGTGGCAGTGGCTGACGCTATGGCTCCAACTGTTCCTGAACTGCTTGGCAGGGCCGGTTTTCTCACCGTAACAAAAGATATGGGGATGAAGGAACCTTACAGCGGTATGGTTCAACTCTACACAAGCGAGATAGGTGAGGATCTGGCCTGTTACCTTACCGAATCCGAGCAGATTCCTTCTGCTGTGGGGCTTTCTGTTACACTGGCAGAGGATGGGCAGATAGAGGCATCGGGCGGTTTTCTGATCCAGTCGTTGCCCCCCTCTGATGAAGCTGCGGTTGATAAAATTATGTCTGCAATTGAAGGGCTTCCCTCACTTGCAAGCATGCTTGAAGAAGGTAAAACCCCCGAAGAGATACTTGATCTCCTGCTTGATGGGGTTGAACATCATCCGCTTGAGTCAACAAAACTTTTCTTCCGCTGCGGCTGCAGCATGGAAAAGGTTGAGCGGGCCTTGATTTCATTGGGCAGCCAGGATTTTGAACGGCTTGTCGCAGAGCATGGATTTGCCGAGGTGACCTGTGAGTTCTGTAAAAAACAGTACAGAGTTACAGAGAGAGCAACCCCTGGGTAATCCTCTGTAACAACCCCTTCCGGAAGCCCGTAACATCTTGACATTTCTTGCCTGAACGTGATATGAGCAACCTTTCATTACCATCTGGAATTTTATAAGGAGAAGAGACATGGAACGTACATTTGCCATCATCAAGCCGGACGCCGTTGAAAGGGGCCTGGCTGGCAAGATTATCGGTCGTATTGAGGAAAAAGGTTTCAAGATTGCTGGTATGAAAAAGATCCAGCTTACCCGCACACAGGCCGAAGGCTTCTACTATGTTCACAAGGAGCGCCCTTTCTTTAATGATCTTTGCAACTTCATGTCCCGTAGTCCGGTCGTTGTATTGTGCCTGGAGAAGGAAAATGCCATTGCAGACTGGCGTACCCTGATGGGGGCAACCAATCCGGCCAATGCTGAACCGGGAACAATCCGCAAGGATTTTGCAATCAATATTGAGGAGAACTCCTCCCACGGTTCTGATGCGCCTGAGACGGCAGCTTTTGAGATTCCTTACTTCTTCAGCGCTCTTGAGCTGGTGGGCTAGACCACTGTTAAGGCCCTTCCGCCACGAAGGGCCTTTTTTATGCCCCTTACAGATATTAAAAATCTTTCGCTGGAAGCAATGGCCAATTTCCTTGCCGGCCAAGGCAAGGAACGGTACCGCGCTACACAGCTTTTAAAATGGCTTTACCAGAAAGATGCCCAGAGCTTTGCTGAAATGACCAACATTTCCAAGTCATTGCGGCAGGATCTCTCGAAAACCGCGTTCATTAGCCGGATGGAGCCTGAAGCGATTGAGATCGGTAGTGATGGCACACGGAAGTATCTTTTCAGGCTTTCTGACGGAAATGCCATTGAAAGCGTTCTCATTCCGGAGGAGGACAGAAACACACTCTGTATCTCCACCCAGGCAGGTTGCGCCATGCAGTGCGCCTTCTGTCTTACCGGCACGTTCAGTCTTACCAGAAATCTCTCCACATCGGAGATTGTGAACCAGATACTCGCTGTTCGCCGTGATGCTGAAATCCGGAATATTGTGCTTATGGGAATGGGTGAGCCGTTGCATAATATGGACAACGTGCTCCCTGCCCTCAAGATAATGGTTGATGATAACGGCCTTCAGTTTTCAACCAGAAGGGTTACTGTATCAACCTGCGGACTTGTTCCGGAGATTGACCGTCTGGGACGTGAGGCCACAGTGAACCTTGCGGTTTCACTTAATGCCACGACCGATGAACTGCGTGACAGGATAATGCCGGTAAACAGACGTTATCCAATAAAAAGCCTGCTTGAAGCATTAAAGAGGTTCCCGCTTCCCGGACGAAGAAAAATTACCATTGAGTATGTGATGCTTGGCGGATTGAACGATTCTCTGGACGATGCAAAAAGGCTGGTACGTATGCTGTCTGATATTCCGAGCAAGATCAATCTCATACCTTTTAACCCCCACGAGGGGGCTGATTTTGCTCCACCCTCCAGGGCATCGCTGGATACCTTTCACCGCTACCTGCTTGACCGACATTTTACTGTGATAACAAGAAGCAGCAGAGGTGACGACATCTCGGCTGCGTGCGGACAGCTTAAAGGCAGACTGGCCGAAGCCGGAACCTGCAATTCTATGCCTGCTTGACGGAATACAGCCCATGACAGAGACAGCAGATAAAACGACCAGATTGAGTGTGCTGATTGAAGACTGCCCTGATGTGCTGTGGCAGGCTGACAGGGAGCTTAAACTTACATTTGTTACAAGGTCTGTTGAAGCACATTTCGGATACAGGGTTGAAGAGCTTTTGGGCAATTCGCTTGCAAGATATGTCACGAGGCATTCGAGGGAGTTCATCTCTTCAAGGATATCAAGTCGCATGGCAGATGAACGAAGCGGTATAAAGACCGGCAATACCCTTGTTGATATCCAGATTCTTGCCAAAAGCGGGGGTATGATTCATGCCGAGGTATCAGTAAGCCCCTTAAGGAATGATTCCGGAGTTATTATCGGATATCAGGGAGTTGCACGCAATGTTTCTGACAGGATAAGAATTGACGAACATCTCCGGAAAAGCGAAAAAAACTACAGGGAGCTTGTGGAGCGGACAAACAGTTTCGTAATCCGTTGGACAACAGCAGGCATAATTACATTTGCAAACACTTACACCTGCGAATATTTGGGTTTTTTACCGGAGGAGCTTACAGGCAGGCACCTGGTTGGCACTATCGTTCCGGAGTTTGAAAGCACCGGTCAGAATCTGGCTGAGTTGATTTTACAGATTGGTGAACGCCCCCAGCTCTTTAGAAATGCAGAGTTCGAAAGTATGAGGTGGGATGGAAGCAGGGTCTGGATAGCATGGGCAAATGCGACGGTTTATGACTCAAGGGGCAACCTGCTTGAGATATTAAGCGTAGGACACGATGTTTCTGAAAGGCGTCAGAGGGAACAGCAACTGGCCTATCTTACCGTATATGATCCGATGACAGGCCTTTTTAACAGGGCTTACTTCGACACCGAAATTGATCGTCTTGCAAAGGGCAGAAGGTTTCCAGTAAGCATCATTATTGCATCGCTTGACGACCTTCAGGTAATTAATGCAAAGGAAGGCAGAGACGCTGGAGACCTGCTGCTGATGAAGACCAGCAGACTTTTAAAGGATGCTTTCAGGGCAGAGGATCTTATAGCCAGAACCGGTGGAGAGGGTTTTGCCGTCATACTTCCGGATCTGGATGAAAAGCAGACAGCCGATGCACTGCTGAGATTACGGCATGAACTTGTAGAGGCATCAACTGAGGATCCTGAGGTAAGGCTTTCCGTCGGAGCCTCAACAGCGTACTCTGCTTCTGATCTTCAGAACGTCCAGCGGGAGGCAGCTCAAGCCATGACAGCAGACAAAAATATTCGCAGAAAACATCTGGATGGAGAATAAAACTGTGGGAGGAATAAAGATGTCCGTAACAGGAGTAATAGGTGGAAGCGGGCTTTATGAAATGGATGGGCTTCAACAGGTTGAGCGGGTCAAGCTTGATACACCATTCGGAAGTCCTTCTGATGAATATATTGTAGGTGTCCTTGAAGGTGTCAGGATGGTCTTTCTCCCACGACATGGGAAGGGGCACCGTTTTCTGCCTTCAGAGGTGAACTACAGGGCAAATATATTCGGAATGAAAATGCTTGGAGTTGAAAGAATCATCTCTATTTCAGCCGTCGGCAGCCTGAAGGAAGAGATCCATCCCGGGCATATAGTCATACCCGATCAGTTCATAGACCGCACAAGGGGGTTCCGAAAAGATACCTTTTTCGGGAATGGCGTTGTGGCCCATGTCGGTTTTGCCGATCCGGTATGCCCTGAACTTACATCACGGCTGTTCGAAGCTTCCAGAGCCGCGGGCGCTACAACCCACAAGGGGGGGACGTACATCTGCATGGAAGGTCCGGCCTTTTCGACAAGGGCTGAATCACATTTGTACAGGCAGATTGGTGGGGACATCATAGGGATGACAAACCTTACAGAGGCCAAGCTGGCAAGGGAAGCCGAGATCTGTTATGGAACAATCGCCCTTTCCACCGATTATGACTGCTGGCATGAGACACACGACGATGTGACTGTTGAGGCTATAGTAGAGATAATCCACAGAAATGTTGAAATGGCAAAAAACATTCTCAGGCATTTTGCCACAGACAGTTCAAAGCCAGCCAAATGTCCATGCAGTTCAGCGCTTGAGTATGCGATAATAACCGAAAGGTCTTGCATACCTGCTGAAACAGTAAAGATGCTTGGGCCAATAGTGGCTAAATATATTAATCAGGGGGTTTGACAAAATGGGGATAGTGGTTGCTGGAACAGTTGCTTTTGATACTGTAGAAACCCCCTTTGGCAGGGGTGAGAATGTGCTTGGAGGCTCAGCCACATACTTTTCAACCTCAGCCAGTTTTTTCACAGATGTTTCACTGGTTGCCGTAGTTGGAGAAGATTTTCCGGATGAACATCTGGATTTCATGAAATCTCGTGAAATTGATCTTGCCGGTCTTCAGAAAATTCCCGGGAAAACTTTCCACTGGACAGGCAAGTACGGATTTGACCTTAATGAGGCGGAAACCATTGACACACAGCTGAATGTCCTGATGGAGTTCAACCCGGAACTTCCTGAAGCATATCGGAATACTGAAGTTCTTTTTCTTGCAAATATAGACCCGGAGCTTCAGATCAAAGTGCTTGACCAGGTAAAATCTCCTAAGCTGGTTGCCTGCGACAGCATGAATTTCTGGATATCATCAAAACCGGAAGCTCTTAAAGAGGTAATGAAGCGGGTTGATATTGTTGTGATTAATGAGGGTGAGGCAAGGATGCTGACCGGAGAAGCCAATCTGGTGAAGGCTGCCCGTAGTATAATCTCCCTGGGTTGCAGAAGACTTGTGGTTAAACGTGGTGAATACGGAGTCCTCATGTTCACGGGAGACACCGTTTTTGCAGCTCCTGCATATCCACTTGAAGAGGTTTTTGATCCGACAGGCGCGGGAGACACCTTTGCAGGGGGCTTCATGGGATATCTTGCAAATACCGGTGACCATTCTGAGGAGGGGATAAGGCAGGCCCTTGTTTTCGGTTCGGTAATGGCATCATTCAATGTGGAGGAGTTCAGCCTTAACAGGATGAAACGCTTGACATACAAGGAGATTGAGTCGCGCTACCGCAGTTTCAGGCAGCTTACAACATTCAGGGACATCACACCGCTTATGCCATGATTGACAACAACGCGCCTGTTTGCTAGTTATTACAGGCTGTTCAGTACGGTTCACGAAGTCCGGAGGGACCTGATGCCCAAAATTCTGTTTTTGTTCCTGCTGTTTGTCGCCCTTGCCCTACAGGGC
>CAZXTZ010000025.1:0-11141 GCA_964643645.1 uncultured Geobacteraceae bacterium | reverse complement strand
ACTCGCCAGCCGGCAAACCAGCGGCATATCACTACCAGATGGGGCTTTCCTATCTGGGGGAACGCAACTATTCAGCCGCCCTGCAGGAATTGATAGAAGCTGAAAAACTGGAACCGGAAAATCCGGATACGCTCTATGCCCTGGGACAGGCATATATGGGAAAACGTCGGCCGGACCTAGCAGAACAAAAGTTCAGGAAAGCTCTTGCAATCAGGCCCGGCTATTCATCCATGCGGAACGACCTGGGGGTCGCCTGTCTTGACCTTAAAAAGTGGGACGATGCAATCCAGCAGTTCAAACTCGTGAAAGATGATCTTCTATATGAGCAGCATGACAATGCTGTTATAAATCTGGGACTGGCCTATCTTGGCAGAGGAAGTTATCAACAGGCATTTGAAGAGCTTAGCGCACTCAAATCCCTTGCCCCGAGAAATCCGATAGTCCGTGTGGCGCTTGGCAGGGTGCTTTTTGCCCAGGACAAGCAGACGCAGGCCATTTCGGAGTACCGTAAGGCCATTGAGATTTACCCTGATTATGCCCAGGCTAACTATTACCTGGGGCTTGCCCTTATGAAAAGCGATCTTGTCGCTGCCAGAGCAGCATTCAGAACAGTGGTAAGGATAGTGCCCGATTCAGACATCGGCAGATCTTCCCTTGAGTACCTTGATCTGCTGAAATAGGAGTAGCAATGGAACCGAACCTCCCTGCAGACAATGAGAACGCTTCCGCCACCGCTGGCCAGATGTTGCGTCGTTGCAGGGAAGCTGGCGACACCACTCTGGAAACCGCTTCAGAGGCAACAAAGATAAGCAAAAATTACCTTAAGGCATTGGAGGAGGACAGGTATGATGAGTTCACCAATGCCGCCTACCTGAAAGGTTTTCTTAAAAATTACGCAACATATCTGGGCCTGAATCCGGATGACCTTCTGAAAGCTTTGGAAATTTCAGACAGGATGGAGACTAATCTGCCCAACGAGTCTGACCCTGAAAAAAAGATTCAGAACCGTCGTCGTCTCTGGCAGAAAATGGTACTGCCAATTATGCTTCTGGCCGGGATTATTGTCACAGCAATTTTTTATAGCCCAGGTACAGGCCCTTTTGTGCGGACAACATCACCCGTTCCACCTCCGGTTGAAAAGCCGGTTATGAAACCAGTATCAAGCAGCATAGCAGCTTCATCTGTTCCTGCCCCCCCTGCAACCACGAATCCAGCGGCACCCGCTACCCCGCCAATAGCAGCCAGACTGCCGGAAACCCAACAGGGGCTTCTTGTAAAGATGAAAGTAATAAAAAACGGCACCATGACCGTTACCATAGATCACACATCCCCACAGCCATATGAGCTCACTTCCGGTGACAGGATTGAGTGGAAGGCGGATCGCCTTATAGCAATGGAGCTCTCAGACAACAGCGGAGTTGAACTTGTTATGAACGGCAAACCCCTCAAGGTTCCGGGCCAGAGCGGCAGTCCGGCTTCAATAATCATAGATTCCGAAGGGATACGACACTAGAAACATAAAGGAGTGATTCTAATGCAGATAGCAGCACGTTGCCGCAAGTGCGGTAAAGTTATGAGCAGCCAGAGGATTGACAACTACAGAGTCAAGATGACCTGCGCCTGCGGCTTCTCTGATTACCGGACTGCAACAGAACGAAGCAAAACCATAAATCCATATTTTCACAAGGCTATGGTAACCCCTTTCATTGAGAGTGACAAAGGCAGCATGATTCTTACAATGCAGAGGGCAAACCGTGAGCATCTTGAGATAATCTCCCTTGAAGAGATCAGCATGCTGGTTTCCTCGGATTATGAGCTTCCTGAAGTTCTAAGGACGGTTGCCGAAAAACTTGCATTACAGCTCAAGGCCAGCGTATGTAACATCTATCTGCTGGATGGAGATACGCTTACGCTCAAGGCTACCTACGGATTTGACCAGGAACATTTGAACAGCATCAAAATAAAGACAGGTGAAGGTATTACAGGAACCGTGGCAAAGACCATGCAACCTGTAAACCTTTCAAGGGCTTCACAGGACTCACGTTACAAGGTCTTTCCGGAATTGAATGAAGAAAAATACAACTCCATGCTTTCTTTTCCCATTACAGACAAAAGTGAATGCTTCGGCGTAATAAATGTTCAAACCACATCCATGCGTACTTTTCCAGAGGATGAGATAAATTTTGTGTCAATAATCGCCAATCTAATACTCACTGCCATAAAAATAAGGCGTCTTAACGCATCCAGGCACTGCAAACAATAGGCATCTGCCATCACTTGACACTGAGATACTCCGTGCTAGACTTAAAAAAGAAGGGATCGGCGCATGGAGCCTCAAATGGCAGAAATACAAAAACTGATACTGGTTGTTGATGATGAGGAAAATACACGCCTTGCTCTTACCAGACTTCTGTGCAGAGAAGGCTACGATGTAATGACAGCTACGGACGGTTGCGACGCATTGAACCAGATCCGGACACATTCTGTTGATCTTGTCATTACAGACCTGAATATGCCTGTGATGGACGGCCTTGCATTCCTGAAGGAACTTAACCGCGAACACCCGTCAAGCCATGTAATTATGTTGACAGCTTACGGTGAGGTTGAATCCTACCTGGAAGCCCTTAACCTGGGCGCTTTCGAGTACCTGAACAAGCCAGTAAAACTTGAAGAGCTCATAAAAATTATTGAAAAGATATTCAGCAAACCTACAAAAACATCAGGAGACGGCAATGAAAGCAATTGAAAAGATACTTGTTGCAACAGACTTTTCTGAATATTCGGAAGAGGCCTGTGGATATGCCCTTACATTAGCAAAAAAGTTTGATGCCACACTGATACTTCTTCATATTATAAATGAGCCTGTTGATCTGAGAGGCTTTTATGTGCCCCATATAACCTTTGAAGAGCTTGAAAAAGAGATTACAGAAGGTGCCAGCAAGATGCTTGATAAATTCTGTTCGGAACATTTGGGGGACTTCAGCAAGTACGAAAAAATGGTTGTGCCCGGAATACCTTTTGAAGAAATAGTAAAAGTTGCAAAGGAAAAGGCTGCATCCATGATTGTAATAGGCACCCACGGTCGTTCAGGCCTTGATCATCTTATTTTTGGCAGCACAGCAGAGAGAGTTGTACGAACATCCCCATGTCCCGTTCTGACAATACGCCTTGCCCATGCTGACTGACCAATGACTGCTGCCAGCATGACAGAACCGGTTGTGGAAATTGTTATAATTGATAGCGATTCAGAAAACATCGAGCTCTTTTCCCTGATACTTACACGTCACGGATACAATGTTACCGCATCAGAAAACATTGCCCATGGAATTAAAATAATTGATGAAAAGCACCCGGAAATGGTGCTTGTGAACTATATCCTCCCTGATATGGACGGGATGGTTGCGCTACGTCTTATTCGAGACCAGTATCCGGACTCCTCTGTTATAATGCTGACAACTAAGGGGAGTGAAGAGATAGCAGTGCGCCTTCTTAAGGCAGGGGCTTCCGAATACCTGACCAGCCCTTTCAATAAACGAACCATACTCAAAAGGGTAGACAGCGTACTGCGTTTGAGAAATATTGAACTGGCAAATAAACGTCTACAGACTGAAAGAGAACAACTGCTAAAGGAAATTGAGTCATGGAACCTTGAGCTTCAGGCACGGGTTCAGGAGAAGGGGGAGGCCCTTCAGAAGGCCCAGGCTGAAATAGCCCAGACAGAGAAACTGGCTGCACTTGGCTATCTGGCTGCCGGTATGGCCCATGAAATCCGCAATCCATTAAATTCCATAGCGCTTTTTGTGCAGTTGCTTAAGCAGGGGACAGAAGACTGCGAGCAAAACGAGTATCTGGACAAGACTCTCAAGGAAGTTGACAGGATTGACGCAATAATCAGGAAACTGGTGCAGGCTGCAAACCGAAGTAGAAGCCTGCTTTCAGAAGTGAGGATAGACAGGATAATAAAGTCGGCTCTGGATGTTTTTACCCCTCACATAGAGGCCCGTCGCACAACTGTAACCCTTCTCTGCCACAAACCTCCCCCGCCTTTCAAGGCCGACCCGACTGAAATCGAGCAAATTTTTACAAATCTTTTTATTAACTCCCTTGAAGAAATGCCACAGGGGGGAGAGCTTAGAATTGTAATTGATTGCGGGCCGGAAGAGATCTCTATTTGTGTGAGCGATACAGGTGGTGGTATTGACGAAGGAATTATTGACTCAATATTTGAACCTTTCTTTACAACAAAACCAAGGGGAACAGGCATAGGTCTTCCGGTTGTAAGACGTATCGCAAGGCTTTATCATGGGGATGTAACAGTGGATGCAACATCACCGTCGGGTACAACTTTCAGGGTTGTCATACCCGTTTCACAATAAGAATTCAATTACGGATGGAGTCTGCCAGATGGCATCAGATACAATCGGCACAGTACTTATTATAGACGACGACCCATTCTTTATCCGCCTGCTCTCCGATGTTTTCAAGGAGAACCGGTTTGCCGTATACACGGCCACTGACGGTATTGAGGGAATAAGGATCTATAATGAAAAGAATCCCGAAGTTGTTCTATCGGATCTTGTCATGCCTCGCATGGGCGGGGTCAGCACATGTATGGAGATAACCCGTATTGCAGGAGACAGAGACCCGATTGTAATTCTCCTGACCTCTATGTTTCAGGAAGAACCCCACGAACACGACACTCCTGAGATGGGCGCAAGATACCATTTCCCTAAAACCGGCAATCCGATGGATGTTGTAATTCTTGTGGAAGAGCTTCTGGAAAAGAAGAGACGGCAGTCAGCCATCGCCTGAAGATGCCCTTTCTTCTCCGCAACCTTTCTCTTTTCCCTGGCGATAAAGACGAACTGCTCCTGAATAAGTCCGCTCAATTACTGGGAATAGACCCAAAATTAATCCATGATTTCAAGATAGTTCGCACTGCGGTGGATGCCCGCAAAAAAAACCGCGTAATTCTCGTCTGCACCGTATCCTTCCGGCTTGATAACGAATCTTCCATTGCCAACAGAATACCCGAAATTTCCGGTCTTGAGCCTTTTTCATCTGAAAATCCCGTTTTATTTAAAAAGAGTCCTCCCAAAGGGCCGGTTGTTATTGTTGGCATGGGGCCTGCCGGACTGTTCTGTGCCATACGCCTGGCCGAGTATGGAATTGCCGCTACAATAATTGAACGAGGCAAGGCTGTTGAGGAACGGGTAAAGGATGTTGCCCGTTTCTGGAGGAATGGTATTCTTGAACCTGAAAGCAATGTACAGTTCGGCGAAGGTGGTGCAGGAACTTTTTCAGACGGCAAGTTAACCTGCCGCCTCCGAGATCCCAACACAGGCTGGGTACTGGATCAACTTATCCGGTTTGGCTCTCCGCCGGAGATCCGTTACCAGGCAAAACCACATATAGGAACCGACCGGCTTAGGAAGGTAGTGGCAGCCATTCGTACCGATCTGCGCCAGAAAGGTTCCGATATAAGATTTTCAAGCTGTCTTGCCGGGTTCAACAGCCAGTCAGGCCGGATTACTACGGCCTGCTTAAGCAACGGTTGTGAATTGCCATGCAATCATCTGGTGCTTGCCATCGGTCACAGCGCAAGGGACACTTATCGAATGCTGGCCGATTCTGGAATTCAGATGGAGCAGAAACCGTTTGCCATTGGACTGCGGGCAGAGCATCCACAGGAACTTATTGACCTTATCCAGTACGGAAACCCACATCCTGCCCTCCCAAAGGCAGACTACGCCCTCACATACAATAACAAAACTACTGGAAGAAGTTGTTACTCGTTCTGTATGTGTCCGGGAGGCATGCTGATTGGCGGTTCTTCGGAGCCTGAAATGGTCGTAACCAACGGGATGAGCAATCTTGGCAGAGATTCCGGTTTTGCCAACAGCGCTCTTGTCGTGAACATAAGACCAGAAGACTTTTGCGGGAAAGACCCGTTGGCCGGGGTCAGATTTCAGCAGAAATGGGAAAGGGCCGCTTTTGAAGCCGCCGGGAAAAACTATTGCGCTCCCGCCCAGAACCTGATGGCTTTTATCAAACGAGGCAGCGGAAACTTTGTATCCAGCTATCTGCCTGGCACTATGGAGGCTGACCTGGCAACTGTACTTCCTGATTATGTCACACATACATTAAGGGAAGGGATAGTTTCATTTGCCCGGAAGATGAGAGGATTTGTCACTTCCGAAGCAACCCTGACAGGTGTTGAGACAAGAACATCAGCCCCGTTGCGGATAATACGCACTGATGACCTGCAATCTCCGGCATTGAAGGGGCTCTATCCATGCGGAGAAGGAGCCGGTTATGCCGGAGGTATTATGTCTGCAGCCCTTGATGGAGTTCGGGTGGCCGACCGGATAGCAGGTGATGGCTATGCTTAAGTATAGGGCCATACAACGCTTCGTACATAGCCTAAGCTGGGCATCGGGTGAAATATGATTGAGGAAATCAGATGAAACGAATCTGCGTTTTTTGTGGTTCAAGTCCCGGCGAGCGGCCGGAATACCGCGAGGCGGCACGACAGTTGGGAAAGTTGCTTGTCCTCAAACATATCGGACTGGTCTACGGTGGTGCCAGTGTGGGGCTGATGGGAATAGTGGCCCGCACTGTACTGGAGGGTGGCGGACGGGTCACAGGAGTCATTCCTCGCCTGCTGTCAGAAAAAGAGGTTGCCCTGACCAGCCTGGATGACCTGCGCATCGTGGAATCAATGCACGAGCGTAAGGCTCTGATGGCAGAACTGTCAGATGCTTTCATTGCCCTTCCGGGTGGCATAGGCACTATTGAAGAGTTTGTGGAGATCCTGACCTGGTCGCAGCTGGGTATTCACGCTAAGCCGTGCGGCCTTTTGAACAGTCTTGGCTATTATGACCGCCTGCTGGGCTTCTTCGATCATATGGAGGCAGAGGGTTTTATTCGTTCGGCCTGCCGCAGCGCCATACTGGTTGAGCAGGATCCGGCAAGCCTGCTGGAGAACATGCGGCAGTACCGCTGCCCAAAAGAGGACAAGGCTGCCTGGGCCTTGAGGCTGAGTAACGCCTGAGCCCTGTCTCTTTTCCAGGGTACAGAGAGTGCCACTTCATGTTTTGGCTAAATTATAAGTGGTCAGCAGGGTGTAACAAGTGAACTCAAAGGTTGAATTCGTAGCGCGACAGATGATGAAGAAGTTGTTTGAAAACGGTGGGACCGGCGTGCATTGCTACCCTCCTGTAAAGCTAGAAAGGGTACACCCGGAACGAATTCATGTCGAAAAAAGAACAATTGCACCAAAGAGCAATAAAACTCAGGTGGTTATAGCTGGGCTATCAAAATTTACCGGACAGTAGTGAAGACCTGCCTTAAATCCCTCATCGCCTGTTTTGTCTGCTGCAGATGATTTCTTGACCCGTATCACTACTGCCTGCATAATATTCAGATATGCTGGAATCAAATTTCAGGAGGACAGAATGAACCCTGACTGGAAGATAGAGACCCTGGCGATCCAGGGCGGTTACGAGCCTAAGCAGGGAGAACCCCGCATTGTGCCGATAGTGCAGAGCACCACCTTCAAGTATGACGATGCCGATTATGTGGCAAGTCTTTTTGATCTTGAGGTGCCGGGCTACTTCTATACCAGGCTGGCAAACCCCACGGCTGATGCCTTTGAGAAGAAGATTGCCCAGATGGAGGGGGGATCAGCGGCCCTTGCAACATCTTCCGGCCAGGCGGCAATAAGCCTGGCAATACTGAATATCTGCAGGGCCGGACAGCATATCGTATCTGCCAGCACCCTTTACGGTGGAACCTACAACCTGTTTTCAGCCACTCTGCCAAAGTTCGGGATAGAAGTGACATTTGTAAATCCCGATGCAACGGAAGACGAGATCGCCGCTGCCTTCAGGCCGGAGACCCGCGCTCTTTATGCCGAGACCATCGGCAATCCCGGCATGAATGTCCTGGATTTCGCAAAGTTCAGCGCTGTTGCAAAGGCGCAGCGTGTGCCTCTGGTGGTGGATAATACCATGGCGACCCCGTACCTCTGTCGCCCATTTGATCTGGGTGCCAACATTGTTGTCCATTCGGCCACAAAGTACATAGACGGCCATGCGACCAGCGTTGGCGGGGTTATCGTGGACGGAGGCAATTTCAACTGGGATAACGCAAAGTTTCCGGAACTGGTGGAGCCTGACAACAGCTACCATGGAATGCAATATGTCAAAACCTTCGGGCCTGCTGCGTATACCGTGAAGGCCAGGGTGCAGCTGATGCGTGATCTTGGGCCAACCGTGGCGCCTGTGAACGCTTTCCTCTTTTACCACGGTATTCAGACCCTTCCCTTAAGGATGCAACGGCACAGCGAGAATGCGCTGGCGCTGGCAGAGCATCTTGAATCTCATCCATGCGTATCCTGGGCATGCTATCCTGGACTTAAAAGCCACCCAAGCCATGAACGGGCGCAGAAATATCTGCCAAAGGGCTGTAGTGGTGTGCTGACATTTGGCATCAAAGGTGGTGCGGCAGCAGGTAAGAAATTCATGGAGGCATGCAGATTGATCGCTTTAGTGGTGCATGTGGGCGATGCCCGTTCCTGCGTACTTCATCCGGCAAGCACAACCCATCGTCAATTGACAGAGCAGCAACAGATTTCCACAGGTGTAAGTCCTGACCTTATCCGCCTTTCTGTCGGCATTGAGCATATTGACGATCTTATTGCTGATGTTGATCAGGCCTTGGCAGAGAGCCAGAAATAATGCTTGATATTGCCATCGGAACCTTCACCATGAGGCCATATGTATTTGCCTTCTTTGCTGCTTTTCTGCTGGCCTGTGTTCCCCATGTCGGATGGAAAAAAACTTTAATATTTACCGGCGCCGGTTATGTAATGGCTTTTGTGTCAGAAAAACTTTCCATAACCACCGGGTTCCCCTACGGCTGGTACTACTACATAGAGACAACCAGCGACAGGGAACTCTGGATATGGGGGGTGCCTTTCTTCGACTCCCTCTCTTATGTTTTTCTCACCTATTGCAGCTATACCACAGCCCTGCTGATACTTTCGCCGCTGGCAACACGGGGGTACGAACTTGTCACCCTTGAAACGAGGGCAATACGCAAGTCATGGGCTGCTCTTGTTCTTGGAGCATTTCTTCAGACTTTTCTGGATATAGTAATTGATCCTGTGGCCCTTCAGGGGAAAAGATGGTTTCTGGGGCAGATATATGGATACAGGGAGGCTGGGATACATTTTGGCGTGCCGCTTTCAAACTATATCGGATGGCTGTTAACCAGTTTTGCGCTTGTTGGACTTTTTCAGCTTATTGATCTTAAAAAGGATGAAGAACAACCATCCGGTATTTGCAAAATGCCTTTTCGTTCGCTTATAGGGCCTGCACTTTACCTTTCAGTGCTGCTTTTCAATTGGGGGGTAACTCTCTGGATAGGTGAAAAACTGATGGCAATGACCGGTATATTCATGTTTACTCTGCCGATTGTGCTTGTGACAGTTCTGGCAATGGTAAGGGTTAACCGCTATCAGGAAGAGGAGTTGAGGGATCACATACGAGATTATCCCTGGTCACCGTTTAACAGGTTTTAATTTTTTGCATTTACCAGAATCGGCCTGTAACAGATTGTTATTCCGGCTAAAGGGGGGCATGCAGGTGAAAAAACTGCCTGTTATTCTGTTTTTTACAACTCTGCTTGCAACAGTTGCAGTCGCCTCGGCAATAGAGATTGAATCCATAGGGGTCGAGGTGCATGGATTCGCATCGCAGGGATTTGCAAAGGGCACAAGGGAAAATGATTATATCATAAGCAACAGCGGTAAAGGCTCTTTCCAGTTTAACGAATTCGGCCTTAACGCCTCAAAGGAGATAATTCCCGACCTGCGTATCGGGGCTCAGATATATGCTCAGGAAAGGGGTAATTACGGCCATGACAGGGTTACTCTTGATTGGGGGTATGCTGATTACCGCTTCAGGGACTGGCTGGGTTTCCGTGCGGGAAAGATCAAGAACCCGATCGGGCTGTATGGGGACAGCAGGGACACGGACTCCCTGAGAACCTTTGTTTTCCTTCCGCAGCCAGTATATGAAGACGGAATGCGGGATCTTTTTATAGCAATGTACGGCGGGGGAGTATACGGCACAATACTGATCGGGAAGGCTGGTGAACTTGCCTATCAGGCGCAGGTAGGCACCCTTCTTATGTCTGCGGATGATGGCACAGCATTAAGGGCGGCCAGCAAGATTATGGAAGGGATGCCCACAACCCTTGGCGTCAGCTATGTAAAGATGACAGACATGGACCCAAAACTTGGAGTTGTGCACAGCCTTGAGTGGCGCCCTCCTGTGCCGGGACTCAGGCTCGTTGCCTCCGGTTTCCACGGCAGTATGGATGCGAAGGCATACACTAACGCCATTTTGCCCCAGTACAACAACCTCTCACTCTCATTCTCCAACTACAAGCTCTTCAACTATGGTTTTGAGCAGACATGGCGTGACCTTGTTGTTGCAGGCGAGTTCAGTGTTATGGATTTCAAGACAACCAGCATGGGCAGAAGCAGCGCAAGTAATCTTCAATCATGGTACATCAGCGCAACCTATCAGCTTACAGACTGGCTACAGCCAGGTATTTACTATACCGAGAGGTACAGTTACCGGGGAGACTGGGACGGCAGCAAATATCATGCGGCCACCGGAAGACCTGCTCATAACGCTTACAGCAAGGATCTTGCCCTTGCTCTAAAGTTTGACCCATTGAAGTATGTGACTATCAAGATGGAGGGGCACCTGATTGAGGGCACAGCCATGCTTGATGCCAGCGAGTTTATGACAGCAAAAAAACATTCGTACCTTTTTGCAACAAAGTTGACCTTGAGCTTTTAGATCTGAATCGGGTGTACAGACTGAATACTTACTTAATCAGATGCGTTTCCAGGAGACGGGCATGTCAATGAAGGCCTTGAATAGCCAGAGATTTTTAGCAGCAATGCTGTCATTCATGCTGCTTGCGATTTCTGTTGCCTCCTTTGCCTCTGATTATGTCCTGATTGCCAACAGGAAGGTTACTGTCTCATCAATCAGCAGGCAAGAGGCAAAGGCTATTTTTACAGGCGACAAGACAAGGTGGGATGATGGAAAACCGATTCA
>CAZXTZ010000024.1:0-22926 GCA_964643645.1 uncultured Geobacteraceae bacterium | reverse complement strand
GCAGATCACCGATTTCATCCAGGAAGAATGTGCCACCGTTGCAAAGCTCAAGTCTTCCAGGCCTGTTTTCAGTAGCTCCGGTAAATGCCCCTTTTCTAACACCAAAAATTTCTGATTCGAGCAATGTCTCCGGTAGCGCTCCGCAGTTTACTGTAACAAGCGGGCCATTTTTTCTGTTGGAAAGTTCATGTACAGCCCTTGCAAAAAGTTCCTTTCCTGTGCCACTTTCTCCATTTAGAAAAACAGTTGCTTCACTTGCCGCTATATCTTCCATGACATCAAAAAGGCGCCGCATTGCAGGGTTTCGGCTCACAAGGCCGTGAAAAGAATATTTTTCCCAGAGTTCTTCCTTGCCCAGAGGGGCTAAAGAAAGATCCCTTATCGTTTCAACACCGCCCATCACCACGCCTGCACAGTCAAAAAGAGTGGATGAACTTACTGAAACAAGTTTTTTGCGGAATTTGTTGTTCTTTATTTCTATTTCTCTTGTTATTGACTGGCCTGTTGCAATGGCCTCCATCATCGGGCAGGCTCCGGTACGACAGGCCTCTGTCTGAAAAACTTCATAGCAGTGTTTCCCTATTGCTTCTTCCGCAGGAATACCGGTTATCTCTTCTGCTGCCTTGTTGAAATTTGTTATTTGAAGGGCTTCATTAACTGTGAACAGACCATCTGAAACACTATCCATAAAAGAATACATGCGTTTGAGACTGCGCATGCTTTCAACACCGCCAACTGGATTTCCATCAATATCATAGAGGATTGAAGCGCTGGCAGAAAAAGGTTGTTGAACCCCGTCAGGGTCCTTGATGCTGAGTTCCTGATTTACAATAGGCCGCCCATTTCTGATGGCATGCCTTACCGGACAGGCTGTTTCGCATATATTTGTTCGGAATACATCATGGCAGAAGCTTCCCATTGCTTTGCTATATGGCACGCCTGTCAGCAGTTCAGCTGCTTTGTTGTATTCTGTTATTCTCATATCCATATCAACGGTGAAGATGCCATCAGTAACAGAGTCAATTATATTTTGAAGATACTGGAGGTCTTTTCGGGAATGAAAGTTGAGTGATTTGTGATTGGGCATCAGGAATTCTCTTGAGTTCAGTAGATACGGATCAGCAACAGGATGTTTTGCGTATCAGATGGTCTGTCCGGTTGCGGATAACCCTTAGCAGCAGTACGCCGGCTATTGAAAGGCAGGCGCCAACACATAGAAAGAGATAGCCTATTGAATCAGCAGTGCCCAATCCAAATATATTCTGGCTCTTCAATACCAGCAGCATGAATAATCCGCCGAAGATGGTAAGGCCCCCAACGATGTAAAGAGCAAAAGCAAAAATTGAAAGTATCAGGGGAATATCTTTTTTCATGATTTAATGCTCCGTTTTAAAAGGAGCGGGGCGGCAGATGCCACCCCGCTGGAGGTTGAATCAGGCAAGGAATGCCCACAACATTGCTACTACCAGAAGAAGTCCTGTGATTACAGCAATTAATCCGAAGGTTTTGAATACAAAGTCATAAACTGCGCCACTTGGCTTCTCAACTTCAAAGTTCTTGATTATGCCTTGTTCTTCATAACGCTTCCACTGATCACCACGTTCTTCAATGAACTCTTCCTTGTTCATCTGGCCGTTGAATATTACGAAGTCCATGGGGAACTTCTCCGGGCGACCGTGGGTGTTGAAGAAGTGGACGGTAAAGATAAAGCCTGTTGCAAGTAACGCCTCATCAGAGTGGACGATGGTTGCAAGGTTAAAGGCCCATCCAGGCAGGAACATTCCGAAGAACTGCGGGAACCATAGCATGAGACCAGACCCGCCTATGGCAAACATACCCCAGAAGACTGCGATGAAGTCGAACTTTTCCCAATATGTCCAGCGGTCAAAGGTTGGTTTGGGGCCTTTGAACAGGAACCACTTTACCATACCGGTTACGTCTCTTACATCCCTGAAGTTGGGCATGAGAGATTCGGGGCCGAACATCCTCTGAAGCACGTTGCCAGGCACATCTTTGCGAAGCAGCAGGAAGTCTATGCTCATCCAGAGGGCACTCAGGAAGTAGAAGAATGTAAGGACTGCGCAACCACGATGGATAAGACCTGCATTTTCAACACCGCCAAAGAAAGACATCATGAATGATGCCCATGCCTGGTCACTGAATTTAAGCGGCAGTCCGGTAAGCGAGAGTCCCAGGAAGCTTACAATCACGGTAAAGTGAAGGAAAATATGGCGTTTTTTGAAACGATAGTAAAGCTTGTGAGGATTTTCTATGTGATGAATATGTCCCTCAACAAGCGCCTTCTGTTTTTCGCGGTTTTCAGCGAAACCACGGATCATCCATAGAAGTGTGTGTATCCAGAATACGGCAAATGTACCAACTAGCAATCCGACCATGGCCTTGAATGTCCAGTACATAAGAGGATAATTTTCTCTGTCATGATGACTGCCATGGGAATAGAATTTTGCAAATAGTCCTGTTGCCCTCGGGTGACATTGTGCACATGTTTTTGCAGCATTCTTGGGGTTAATTGATGATTCAGGATTGTCCTTCTTCAAAACCTTGTGGGCTGTGTGGCAATCGGAGCATCCTGCTGCCTTGTGGAGCATGCCGAGCCGGTATCCCTTGCCGTGGTAGCTTTCAAGGTATGTTTCAACCGCATGTCCATTTACATGGTTGCGGTGCATCATCTTTTCGTCCTTATGGCATTTTATACATGCTTCTACGTGGAAGGTTCTGCCTTCTACGGTGTTTGCAGGCTGAATTTTCTTTATGCCGTGAAGTCCGTGGCAGTCTGAACAGCCTGGGGCATCGGGGTTGCCTTTCATCAGGGCAACACCGTGGACTGAATTGAGATGTACTTTCTGATTTTCGTGGCACTTGATGCAGGCCAGGGTTGCTGCTTTCTTGTCATCACGCTTGCCGGACAAGTGGTGAATATCGGAGTGGCAACTTGTGCAGGTCAGGCCGTTTTTGGCGTGTACGCTATTGGCAAATTCTCTGGACTCGCTGGCATGACAACGGGCACAATTTGCTTTTTCGAGCTTGACTGCCCCTGTCATATGTCTCTTCAGGTCAACGCTTTGAAGGTGACAGCTTGTGCAGCCGTTTTTTCCATGCGGAGACGCGGCAAAGCGGTCCATGTCCACCTTTGAAGAGTGACAGCCAAGACAGTTCTGCGGATCAAGTGCCATTCTGTCCACGGTTGCATTTACGGCAGCCGGGAGCAGAAAGAGAAGGGAGAACATCAGAACTACAAGTGTTGCTGGTAATCGGCGCATTTTCTTTCTCCTGATAATTATTTACTGATTCAACTCTGCTGATCAGAAACCATGAACTGCGTACAAACCCCCAGCCCCTTTTTCTGCTGGCGGTCATTATATCTGAACTCCATTTCCTGAAGAAACAGGAAGAAGTTGTGTCGGAAGCCTCCCTGGTAATGTATAAGCCCTTTTTTAACAAACAGCCAGAATGAGGAGACAAGGGCACTGTTCTCTTTATGTAGCGAGATGCAGTGAAAACGGTCAAGCTGGAGATGCTCGACAGATGCGGGATCTCTTGCATAGAGCCAGGCTATTGTAGTTTCAGGAAGTGTCAAATCTGCTGCATTGTCTTCAACAGATCTTAGAATGTTTATATAGCCATTTGAACTTGTTATTGCAGCAACAGGAACTGCTGTGATGCCTGTCATCTCTTTGATGAAATAAAAGTCAGATTTGCAGACCGTATCATTTGGATAAAGTGTTTTCAGCATATCTGCATTTTGTTTAGCCAGATTTTCACGCATTAACGAAAAATACTTTTGAACTGTTTTGATATTAAGATCCAGTTGTTCAGATGTTTCGGAAGCTCCTCTCATTTCCCAGAAAAAGAGAGCCAGTTGCTCTCTCACGCCTGCCGAAATTCTGGGCTCCCTGTTTGTATCGGGAGTGAATACACGACGGCATTTTGCGCATTTACACCTGTTGTCAGCCAGATAGTAAATCCGTGTGCTATTGCATGCAGGGCATGGCAAGTCGCATCCCGGGTCTGTTTTCTTTATCTGGTACTTGAGCATGGGGTAGTATGCTTTCAGGTGCAAAATAGGGCGGAAATAAAACTCCCACCCTTTTTAATCAGCTTATTATTTTACGCAACAGGTGACTTAGTGCAGGCCATGCAACTACTGTTGCTGCAACAGCAGCAATAATTCCGAAGATGAAAAGAACTTTACCGATATACTTCCTGTCATCAACATTAGAAAAACCTTGATTTGCAGTCATAATGTGTGTTCCTCCTTTCCGTAATAAAACTAATTGGTTTTCTTTTGTGCATGATTAAATTAAGAGCTTTTGAGGTATGTCATATCAGAAAACGACTGGTTGTTTTTTCAATATCTCGTATACACTAACATATTTCGTGCCAACTTCTGAACTTTTTTTGTGATTTATATAAGTATTCAATATGGCTGAATAACTCTTATATAGATGCTCCAGAATTATAAGCTCCATGGCCGTTGTTTTTTTTGTTGCAAATGCAACAATATTGATTGCAATAGCTTATATCTCCATCATAATACAGCGAAACAGGTGTTGCTTGTTGCAGACATGTTGCATCTAATGTGCAACATGTCTGCGCCCTCATGTTCAATTTTTTTGAATGTGCATTCCAGTACGCTGATTCTGCATAGAAAAATAAAAAAGAATTTGGATTTTTATTTACTAAACGCTACAAGAAGAACTGCATATAATTGTATTTATTTATGGAGGCAAATTTTGAAAACAGTATCATACTGGATAACCACACTTGCACTGCAGCCTCACCCTGAGGGCGGATACTACCGTGAGACATACCGCTCGCCTGAAAATATTGCGGCCTCTGCCATTTCTGAACGCTATGGATCAAGCCGGAGTTTCTCGACAGCCATCTATTTTCTTCTTGAAGCAGGCTCATTTTCAGCTTTTCACAGGTTGAAATCAGATGAAATCTGGTTCTACCACGAAGGTTTGCCGATTGACCTTCATTTGATATCTCCGACTGGAGAATTGAGTCATATTAAAATTGGCTCTGATCCTGAAAATGGTGAAATGCTTCATGCAATTATTCCTAACGGTTACTGGTTTGGAGGAGGACCAGCAGGGGAAGCTGGATATTCCCTCATAAGCTGCACAGTAGCCCCCGGTTTTGACTATGGAGATTTTGAACTGGCAGACAGGAGCGAGTTAATGAAACTCTTTCCGAAGCATATAGAAATTATTGAGTCTTTTACCCGCTGAAGGCTTTATGATTGAAACTTCTCATTGATTAAAATTACAACCGTTCATAAGAAGCTGTTTCTTTTTACAGTATTACGAGGCATGCATGAAACTTATCCCCTATATTATGTTTTTGTTGTTTCTTTCCGGCTGTGCCACAACCATAAAGACAACAGTTGTTCGCGCTGCAAAACACCATGATGCCGCTAAATTTCGTGATCTGGCAGTGCTTCCTTTTGACGGAAATGCCGGTGAAAAGGTTTCATACCAGACTGAGGCAGCGCTTGCCGGGGTGTCTGTGGCTAACAGCCAGTATTTCAGACTGGCGGACAGAAAACAGCTTTCAACTGTAATAAGTGAAATGAAGCTTGGGCATAGCTCACTTGTGGAGCCTGGATCAATGGCAAAAATCGGTAAACTTGCCGGCGCCCGTGCAATTCTTGGCGCGTTGGCAACTGAGCAGCCAACTGAGACACGCTACAGGGAAGAGCGTTCAGAGTGTGAAGAATATGAGACGATAACAGGTAAGGATGGGAAAAAGAAGACAGGCAATTGTATAAGGACCAGACGATGGATGGTGAATTGCGTAAAAAGGCAGGCCTCTGTACTGTTTGTACCCAGGCTTGTTGAGGTTGAATCAGCAAGAGTTATTTACTCAAGGAATTTGCAACGGAGTCGTTCATCATCAGGTTGTCTTGACTATTCCACCCCTGAAACAGTTGCCGAACTTGCAAATAAGGCGTGGCGTGAAGTGATCAGTGATTTTACCAGGGATGTTGCTCCCTATTCAGTTGTATTGGAGCTGACCCTTTCAGATGATGACAGTGGAATTCCCGCCGGAGTGCCTCAGAGCAGATTCTCTCAGGGGTTTGAGTTTGCCAGGGCAACTCGAATGGACAGGGCCTGTGAAATATGGGGGGAATTGATTCCATACTCTACATCAGCTCCATTCCTGCTTTACAATCTTGGTATATGCGCCGAAATAGCAGGTGATTATGATAAGGCAGCTGATTTTTTTAAAAAGGCTGACAGAGAGACGAAAGAACCCGACGAAAATATAGGAAAGGCGCTATCAAGGATTCAGATTTTGCAGCTTGAACAGAAAAAACTTAAGGAGCAGTTGGGCCGTTAATCTGGTTTTCATTTCCTGCTTATTCCAGCTTGAGGGCTAGTGTGGCAAATATTCCGCCTGTAACCATGTCTCATCTTCCTATTGAAAAAACATTGCCAGAGCTACTGGCAATCATGCAGCTATCCACCAAAACTGTCCTGTCGGCTCCACCAGGAGCAGGAAAGACAACCCGGGTTCCGCTGGAGCTTCTAAAGCTAATACCCCCTGGCTCAGGGAAAATAATAATGCTTGAACCGCGTCGTATCGCCGCTGTCTCTGCCGCACGGTACATGGCCCAACTCCTTGGCGAACCGGTGGGGCAGACAGTGGGCTACGCCATCCGTTTTGAGGCCAAGGCTTCTGCAAATACCAGAATTGAGGTGGTGACAGAGGGAATACTTACCCGGCGGATTCAGAGAGATCCTGAGCTTACAGGTGTTGCCTGCGTAGTATTTGACGAATTCCACGAGCGTACCATACATGCTGATCTTGGCCTGGCACTATGCCTTGAGACGCAGATGGCCTTCAGGCCGGATCTCAAGATTCTTGTTATGTCCGCCACGCTGGATTGTATATCCATTTCCCGCTTGCTGGGCGACGCTCCGGTTGTGTCCTCCGCAGGGCATGCTTTTCCTGTTGATATCAGATATCAGAAGTCGGGAGGCAGTAATCGCTTTACAAATCAGATGGCAGCAGTCATCAAAACCGTGTTGTCAGAAGAGAAAGGTGATCTGTTGGCCTTTCTTCCAGGTAGCAGCGAGATTCGTTCTGTACAGCGTGAACTGGGGCAGATTACGGGTGTTGCTGTCTGTCCGTTGTATGGTGATCTCCCATTTGAACAGCAACAGCAGGCCATTCTTCCCGGGCCTTGTCGTCGGGTTGTGTTGGCCACCAATATTGCAGAGACAAGCCTTACGATAGAAGGTGTTCGGATTGTGATTGACAGTGGCCTAACGCGTCGTCTCCAGCTTGATCCATCCACAGGTCTTGAATCTCTTGTTACTGTGCGATCCTCTCAGGCATCAGCCCGCCAGCGTGCAGGCAGGGCAGGGCGTATAACCGAAGGTGTTTGCTATCGCCTCTACAGTGAGCAGACCTTTAACTCAATGACCCCGTTCACCCCGCCGGAGATCAAAACATCTGACCTCTCTCCTCTTTTGCTTGAACTGGCAGCCTGGGGAACCGGTTTCGATTCCCTTGCCTGGCTGGATCTTCCTCCGGTGCCACATATAGTGTCTGGCCACGAGCTTTTGCAGATGCTTGGGGCAATTGATGCTGCCGGAGCCATCACCCAACTGGGAAGGCGTATGGTAAACCTGCCGCTCCATCCCCGCCTGTCCCGCTTGTTGATTGCTGCCGAAGAACAAAATATTCTTCCTTTGGCATGTCGTTTTGCGGCCAGTTTTTCAAGCCGGACATCTGCCAGTGCAGTCATTGACCGGATCGAGAAACAGCTTCTTCAGATGATGAAAGCAACTGATAAATCAGACGTTTACTCCACAGATGAGTCACAGATGGCTCTGCTTTGCATTTTATCCTGGCCTGACAGGATAGGGCGTCGCAGAACTGCGGGGGAGTCACGTTATCTGCTGTCATCTGGACGTGGAGCTGTAAGCAGGAATAATGGTTCTGAATTTCTGGTCGCATTGCAGGTGGATGGCGGAGAAGGGCCAGACGGTATAATTCACCAGTCTATGGAAGTTACCGCTGATCAGATCCGTCGGATTGTGCCGCATTTGATACTCAAAGAACGCCAGATTGCCTGGGATGACGAGGCTGGGCGGATAAGCGTTACAGAGCAGGAACTTATAGGAGCTGTATTACTTTCTTCAAGACAGTTGGCAGCCACGGATGAAGAGTCTTGTCCACTGCTCCTGGAACAGGTCAGGCGTATCGGAATTGCATCCCTTGGCTGGAATAAAGACAGCCGACAGCTTCAGTCCAGGGTAGGGCTGGCATCAACTCTTCTGCCCGAAGATGGCTGGCCTGACCTTTCGGATCTATGGCTTGAAAAGAACCTTTCGTTTTGGCTTGAACCCAGGTTGTCCGGTATCCGTTCATGGCGTGAAATTGAGCGTATTGATATGTCTGATCTCCTTAAAGAGCTTATCGGGTGGAAGTTGATACAGGCGCTGGATTCTGTTGCGCCAGCAACTGTTAATCTGCCCAGCGGTCGTAGAATAGACCTTGATTATACTATAGATGAAGGGCCGGTATTGTCAGTGAAGCTGCAAGAACTGTTCGGAATGGTAATATCCCCAACCGTCTGCAGGGGGAGGCGTGGGGTTCTCGTACAGATGCTGTCACCTGCCGGGCGTCCGGTGGCAGTGACCCGTGACCTGGCAGGATTCTGGGAGAGGGGTTATCAGGATGTGAGGAAGGAACTTCGAGGCAGATATCCCAAACATCCCTGGCCCGATGATCCCTGGAGTGCTGTGCCCACCCATAAGACGAAGAAGGCACTTGAAAACAGAGGAAACAACAAACCGGGCTGATAGTTCCAATCTGCTGTGTCTTGTGGCTTCAAGTGCATCCTGTTTATCTTTTATTAAGCTGTCAGAAGTTGTGACGTAAAATTATCTGGCAAGCTTTTTCATTATCCCCTCAACCACCCTATAAGCGTCATTAATGGCTGTATATATAAGATTAGGGTGTTTTTCTTCCTGTATGGCCCCTTCCGAAATCTTCATATATGATGGTGATATTGCTCCGCCCACAACGTAAACCCCTTTGCGGGTTGACTCGAAATCGGAAGAGAGCAGTACCAGTCTGTCGCCATCCTTGGCAATTTTACATACACCGGCGGTACATGAAATAGTCTGTATTCCGATCTTGTCAAATATTGGCACAGGCCCCTGTGAGCCGATGCAGGCAATTACGTTCTGCATCGGAAAACTTAAGGCATGGTACAGGTCAATTCCATCGGTCTGCTTGAATTCATTTATTCTGATAACAAGACGGTCAACCCCCTCGTCATCAACTTCCCCTATTCTCGGGTAAGCTCCGGGCAGAAGCCGAATGTTGCCACCAAGCAGAATTTCCTCCCCAAGCCTCTGGGCTGTTTCCTTGTTTACATCGAATTTTTCCGATTTATGGGCCCAGTAGACAGGTTGTGTGTCATGTACCTCACGCTTTGCCTTAAGTATTGTGATAACTACATCAGCGGCAGTGTTCCCACCGCCGATTACAAGGGTCTTTACTCCAACATATTTTCCCGGGTCTTCAACATTCTTGGCTACCATCTTGGCATCGCCATAAACCGAAAGCTCCCTTGGTATGCTGCTGCCAAAGGCAAGGATAACCTTGCGTCCCTTGAAAGTTCCCTTATCTGTAAGTACAGAAAGATGATCCCTCTCGTCACGGATATCCTCAAAGGCGACCTCTGTCTGCACATTGAGTTTTTCATGCTGTACAAAGTGCTGGATATATTGAAGATAACTTTCAACTGTAACAGGCTTGTCAGGGGGCCTCAGCTCTTCCAGAAGAAAGGGTTCCATCGCATCCTTTGGCTTCGATGGATATACAAGCTTGCCTTGGGGATAAGTGTTTGCAATACCCTGAAATACAGCCTTACCTGATTCAAGAACAAGATAGGAGAGGCTGTTCTTGTGGCAAAGGTAGGCGGCTGCAAGACCTGCAGGCCCTCCACCAATTATTATGACATCAAATGATTTTGTTGACATTTTTCACTCCCCTAAAGTTCTACAGCAGACCTTCTGTTATCTCAATTACGGCTTCAGCCTTGTTGAATGTATAAATATGAATTCCCTGCACACCGGCTGCAAGCAGCTCTTCCGCCTGCTTTCTTGCATATCTGACACCTGTCTTGCGTACCTCTGCAGCACCACCGCGTCTGTCAGCTTCTTCAAGAGCTGACATAAAGTCTGGCGGGATAATAGCTCCGGACAGCGTCTTTATCCGTTCTATCATCTTCAGGTTCAATACCGGCAGGATACCTGGTATGATCTGGCTGGTAATGCCCCGATCCCGTGAACGCCTTACAAAATCAAAGTACAGCTGATTGTCAAAAAACAGCTGTGTAACGGCAAAGGCCCCCCCCAGATCCATTTTAAGTTTCAGATAGCCAAGGTCGGAATCAGCTGAAACAGCTTCCGGGTGAACTTCCGGATAGGCTGCCACAGCTATACCCATTTCATGGCGGGACTTGGAAACAAAAGAGACCAGATCAGAGGCAAAATGAAACGGAGATTCTGTCAGTTGTTCAACCGGAGTATCAAGTGGAGGATCACCACGCAGGGCCAGAATGTTCTGAATACCGGCATTTGAGAGGTCATCAAGAAAATGGTTGAGCCGGTCTTTCTGAGCGCCAACGCAGGTCAAGTGTGCCATGGTTTCAAGCCCAAGCTGCTGTTGCATATAAGTCACAATTTCCAGTGTGGCATCCTGATTGCTGCCTCCTGCGCCGTAGGTAACTGAAGCGAACAAAGGATTCAGATTGGCCAGACGTTCCACAACCTTGAAAAAGGCAGGCCAGTCCTGGCGCTCCTTAGGTGGAAAATATTCAACTGAAACAAAACGACAACCGGTTGCAAGTTTATCGGCAATTTTCATCTGCTACACTCCATTTAATGGTTCAGAATAGAATACGGCCCGCCGGAAAGATCCGACGGGCCGCATAATGGCATATTCAGCAGTATTCAGACAAGCGCTACTTGTAATCTTCCATCTGGTCAAACTGCAGGTACTGGTAGATTTTATCTTTGTTAGGCTCAACCTTTTCCTTGTAAATTGCCAGGAACTCGGCTGGAGTCGGCAGTTTACCCATCCGTGCAGTCACAGCTCCAAGTTCTGCCGAGCCGAGGAATACTTTGGCGCCATTACCAATCCGATCATCAAAGTTGCGGGTAGAGGTGGAGAACATGTTTACACCATCCGGCACCCTTGCCTGGTTACCCATGCAGAGCGAGCAGCCTGCTATCTCTATCCGTGCGCCAAATGCACTGTAAACAGAGAAATAGGCCTCATCCTTGAGTTTGTCCTGATCCATTCTGGTTGGTGGGGTGATCCATGTGCGGACATTCTGGTTAAACTTTTCGCCTCGCCAGATCTCGGCAGCAGCACGATAGTGGCCGATGTTGGTCATACATGATCCGATGAATACGTCCTGGATCGGGGTGCCTGCAACCTCGGACAGCAGCTTGACATCGTCCGGGTCGTTGGGGCAGGCCAGGATCGGCTCGGTGATTTCAGCCAGGTCAATCTCGATAACTGCTGCGTACTCGGCATTTTTGTCAGCTTCAAGCAGTTCAGGTTTGGCAAGCCACTCGTTAACCGCGTCAATCCTGTTCTGGAGTGTCTGGGCATCCTGATAACCATCGGCTATCATCTTTTTCATAAGGGCCACGTTGGAACGGAGGTAGGTGGCAACTGATTCTTTGGAAAGCTGGATACAACCGGCAGCAGCTGAACGCTCGGCAGCTGCGTCGGTCAGCTCGAAGCCTTGCTCAACAGTTAGTTCAGGCAGACCTTCCATCTCAAGGATACGGCCATTAAAGATGTTGATCTTGTTCTTCTTGGGCACTGTAAGATGGCCTTGCTTGATAGCCCAGTAAGGGATGGCATTTACAGCGTCACGCAGGGTGATGCCCGGGTTGAACTTGCCTTTGAAGCGAACCAGAACTGATTCTGGCATGTCAAGTGGCATGAAGCCCATGGCACCTGCGAAGGCAACCAGTCCGGAACCGGCCGGGAAAGAGATGCCGATCGGGAAGCGGGTGTGTGAGTCGCCGCCGGTGCCTACGGTGTCAGGCAACAGCAGGCGGTTCAGCCAGGAATGGATAACGCCGTCGCCCGGCTTGAGAGGTACGCCGCCTCGCTCAATGATGAACTGTGGCAGGGTCTTGTGCATCTTCACGTCAGCAGGCTTCGGATAGGCGGCAGTGTGACAGAATGACTGCATGAACATAGGCGACAGGAACTTGAGACAGGCCAGTTCCTTCAATTCGTCAGCAGTCATAGGTCCTGTGGTATCCTGTGAACCTACTGTGGTCATCTTTGGCTCGCAGGCGGTGCCGGGAAGTATGCCGGTAACGCCGCAGGCCTTGCCAACCATCTTTTGTGCCAGTGAGTAACCCTGGCCGTCCTTGGCAACAGGGTTGACCGGAAGGGTAAAGATATCAGTGGCAGCCATGCCGAGTGCCTTGCGTGCGTTTTCGGTTACAGCGCGTCCGATGATCAGAGGGATACGGCCACCGGCGCGGAATTCGTCTGCAAGTGTGTTGGGGCTGATCTTGAAGGTTGAAATAACTTCACCCTTGTCGTTGCTGATCTCGCCCTTAAGGGTATTAATAGTGATAACGTCACCGTCATTCATTCTGGTTACGTCAGCCTTAAGCGGCAGAGCGCCGGAATCCTGTGCTGTATTGAAGAAGATCGGAGCTATAACTCCGCCGATTATCACACCGGCAGTTTTCTTGTTTGGTACGCATGGGATGTCCTGGCCGATGTGCCACAGAACGCTGTTGCAGGCTGATTTACGGGATGACCCTGTTCCGACAACATCGCCGATAAATGCAACCTGGTTACCGGCGGCACGCCAGTCAGCAATGTCTTTCAGCCGATTCGGGAAACGGGTCTTGCCCATTGCCAGGGCGTGGAGCGGAATGTCGGGACGGCTCCATGCGTCACCGGCCGGTGAGAAGTCGTCAGTGTTGATCTCGCCTTCAACCTTGAAAACCTTTACCTTGATGGTTTCCGGCAGGGCAGGCTTATTGGTGAACCACTCGGCATTTGCCCATGAGGTCAGAACTTTCTTGGCAGCAGCGTTAGAAGCAGACAGGGCGACTACCTGATCGAAGCCATCGTATACCAGAGTCATTCCGGACAGCGCACAGGCGGCCTCATCTGCCAATTCTGCATCCTTCAGGGCATCAACCAGAGGAGCAACGTTGTAGCCACCCATCATTGTCCCAAGGATACGGACAGCATCAACCTTTGTAACCAGAGGGGACTTTTTGCTGCCGTTAAGGATTGCGGCCAGGAACTCTGCCTTTACCTTGGCAGCCGGGTCAACGCCCGGAGAAACGCGCTCTTTCAACAGGTTAAGCAGAAAAGCCTCTTTACCGGCAGGTGGGTTTACCAGCAGTTCACACAGACCAGCGGTTTGCTCGGGGGAAAGCGGCAGGGCAGGAATCCCTTGTGCTGCGCGCTCGGCTTCGTGGGCCAGATATGCTTCGATCATCGTACATCCTCCTTGTTTTGATAGGTACTTGGCGTACATTCGAGGTTATTGAAAAGAGCATATTGTATACAATTTATAGCAAAGGATGTCAATGCTTCCGCCAGGTAAGTTCAGGTATCGTATTTTAAATATATGCAAGTTTATTTATTTCTTGAAATTGTGCTGAAAAGTGTGTTATTTATCACGACCCTGAGTCAGATACGGGTTAAATTTAGATCAAAACTCGGGTTATTAAGTTATACCAAGAGTCACACACTGCTTTTGTCATGCTTTACTTTAGAATTGGACAGGGTAGAGGTTGGCGGTTTGAGAATGCCTACACCTGCCATTGAAACTTAAGAGTGGCATCGGCAATCCGATGCCTTTTCTGTCTGGAGAATATTTAAATGTCCATGATAAATGTAACCCTGCCTGATGGTTCAAAACGTGAAATTGCAATTGGGTCAACTGTTGCCGACCTTGCATCGTCAATAGGTGCAGGGCTCGCCAAATCTGCAATTGCAGGCAAGGTTAACGGTGAACTTGTTGATCTCAGTTCAGTTTTGACTGACGAGGCATCGGTTTCAATAATTACAGAAAAAAGTCCGGAAGCTCTTGATATTATACGTCATTCTACTTCACACCTTATGGCGCAGGCTGTTAAAGAGCTTTTTCCAAAGGCAAAGGTTACAATCGGCCCTTCAGTTGAAAACGGTTTCTATTATGACTTTGACGTAGATACCCCATTTACCCCTGAAGATCTTGACAGAATTGAAAAACGGATGACCGAGCTTGCTGCTTCAGGTCTTAGTCTTTCAAGGAGTGTGATGTCTGCAGATGAGGCCATTGCTTTTTTTGACCGGATGGGTGAGCCATACAAAAAAGAGCTCATTCAGGATATCGGTGTTGAAACTGTTTCGGTCTATACACAGGGAGATTTTGCCGATCTGTGTCGGGGGCCCCATGTTCCGGATACCAGTAAGTTAAAGGCATTCAAACTGCTTTCCATTGCCGGTGCGTACTGGCGTGGCAATGAGAATAACAGAATGCTGCAGCGTATATATGGTACTGCATTTATTGACAAAAAGGAGCTTGAGGCTTACCTCCACCGTATCGAAGAGGCCAAGCGGCGAGATCACCGCAAACTCGGGCGTGAACTTGATCTGTTTTCTTTTTCGGATGAGGTAGGCGCCGGGTTTGCAATCTGGCACCCCAAAGGGGCAATGTTAAGAACCATCCTTGAAGATTTTGAACGCAAGGAACATCTGAAGCGTGGTTATGATATTGTTGTAGGCCCCCAGATTCTTAAGACAGAACTGTGGCAGCGTTCAGGCCATTATGACAATTACCGTGAAAATATGTATTTCACGGAGGTTGATGAGCAAAGCTATGGCGTAAAGCCTATGAACTGTCTCTCCCACATGATGATATACAAGTCACATCTGCGGAGTTATCGTGATCTTCCACAGCGTTATTTCGAGTTAGGAACTGTCCACCGTCACGAGAGGGCAGGGGTTTTGCACGGCCTTCTCAGGGTACGTTGCTTCACTCAGGACGATGCTCACATCCTGTGTGCGCCTGAACAGCTTGATGGAGAGATCAAGGGCGTTTTAGAGTTCGTGTCCGATGTAATGAAGATTTTCGGATTTGAATATGAGATGGAGCTTTCAACACGTCCTGAAAAGTCAATAGGTAGTGATGAAGACTGGGAACGCGCAACAAATGCGTTGCTGGGGGCTCTTAAGGATACCGGCCGCCCATTTGAGATAAATGAGGGTGACGGAGCCTTTTATGGCCCCAAAATTGACATAAAGCTGCGTGATTGTCTTGACAGGAGGTGGCAGTGTGCTACTATCCAATGCGATTTTACCCTGCCCGAACGGTTTGACCTTACATATATATCCAGTGACGGCGAGCGTAAACGGCCAGTCATGGTCCACAGGGTTATTCTGGGCTCAATTGAGCGTTTCATAGGCGTACTAATAGAACATTTTGCCGGTAATTTTCCACTCTGGCTTGCACCTGTGCAAGCTATTGTATTGACTGTTACTGACAATCATATCCAATACGCTCAGGATCTGTTTAAAAAGCTGCGTGCATCAGGAATAAGGGTTCAGGAAGATATAAGGAATGAGAAGCTTAACTTCAAGATACGCGAGGCTCAGCTTCAGAAGATTCCATATATGCTTGTTATAGGTGATAAAGAGGTTGAAAATGGTACTCTGACAGCCCGTTACAGAGACGGGAAGAATATGAGCCCAATTAAGCCGGAAGAGTTTGTCGCTTTTGTTGAAGCTGAAGTAAAAGCTTACAGGTGAAAGATATTAATATATTCCTGATGTCAAAATTACAGGAGGTGTCGTCATAGCTGCTCCCAAAACTGCATCGGTCAACATAAACCAGACTATTCGGGCAAATGAGGTAAGAGTCATTGCCGACGATGGCGAACAACTGGGTATCCTTACAATAAGAGAGGCCCTTGAGGCTGCGGAGGCTCGACAGCTGGATCTGGTTGAAGTGTCGCCCACTGCTACACCGCCTGTATGCCGGATAATGGATTACGGCAAGTACAAGTACCAGATGAGCAAGAAACAGCAGGAAGCAAAGAAAAAGCAGGTTCATGTACAGGTCAAGGAAGTCAAGATAAGGCCCAAGACCGATGACCATGACCTTGACTTCAAGGTTAAACATGTACGTCGCTTCCTTGAAGAGGGAAACAAGGCAAAAGTGACACTGGTTTATCGAGGCAGAGAGATCACCCACCAGGATATCGGTCGGGCTGTTATTGATAAATTCGCATCTGAGCTTGCTGATGTGGGGGTAGTTGAGGTTGCACCCCGCGTTGATGGACGTCAGCTTTTTATGATTATTGCGCCTAAGGCCAAAAAATAAATGATACTGTTAAAAGGAGTTGGCAATGCCTAAGATCAAGACAAACCGCGCCGCAGCAAAGCGCTTCAAGAAGACAGGAACTGGGAAGGTTAAGCGTTCCCACGCCTTTACAAGCCACATACTTACCCCCAAAACCCGCAAGCGTAAGCGTAATCTTCGTCAGGGCAACACAGTAGCCGCTGTTGACCAGAAAAATATCTGTGCCCTGATCCCTTATATGTAACTGGCGACATGTCGCCGACCCAGAACTGTGAGGACACGGCCCCTTGCAGATCGGGAAATCCAAAATAAAAGGAGTTTAAGATGCCGAGAGTAAAAGGTGGTTTCAAAACACGTCAGCGCCGAAATAAAGTACTCAAGTTAGCCAAGGGATATCGTGGTGCCCGCAGCAAACTGTTCAGAAGCGCCACCGAGGCTGTTGACAGGGCCTTGAATTATGCATTCAGGGATCGTCGTGTTAAAAAACGGGATTTCCGTTCCCTCTGGATCATGCGGATTAACGCTGCATCTCGACTGAGCGGCCTTTCTTACAGCAAGTTTATTTATGGACTAAAGAAGGCAGATATCCAGATAGACCGTAAGGTACTTGCAGATATAGCCATATCTGATCCTAACGGATTTGCAGAAATTACAGCTTTGGCCAAGGCTCAGCTGTAAATCAGTCAAGACTAAACAAAAAGGGACAGGAGACTAGCTGCTCCTGTCCCTTTTTCAATTAATTACATTCAGTTATCTGTTACTCAAAGGGACATGACATGCGGGAACAGCTCGAACAGATGCGGCAGTGTGCCATTTCGGCCATTGCGGCTGCTGAAACTGAAGAATCCTTGAATGAAATACGGGTGAAGTATCTTGGGCGCAAAGGTGACCTGACAGGTCTCATGAAGGGACTTGGAACTTTGCCATCTGACGAACGGCCTAAGGTCGGGCAGCTTGTAAATACAGTTAAAGACGGCCTTGAAGCTGCAATTGAGAGCGCCCTCTCCAGTGTAAGAAATGCGGCTACAGCGCAGCGACTTGCCAGCGAACGTCTGGATATTACCCTTCCCGGGCGCAGGAAGCCACTTGGTACTAAACACCCTGTGACGCTTGTGATTGAAGAGGTTTCAGAAATCTTTGCCGGTCTTGGTTTTTCTGTTGCTGAAGGGCCTGAGATAGAACATGACTGGTATAACTTTGAGGCATTGAATTTTCCGCCTGAGCACCCTGCCCGAGACATGCAGGATACTTTTTTTGTTGAGAACAAGCTGCTACTTCGTACCCATACATCTCCTGTTCAGATTCGTACAATGCTAAAGCAGAAACCTCCGGTAAGAATCATCGCGCCAGGCACAGTCTACCGTTGTGATTCTGATGCCACCCATTCCCCGATGTTTCATCAGATAGAAGGTCTCATGGTTGACACCAGAGTCTCTTTTGCCGACCTTAAAGGGATACTCACGGTATTTACCAACCAGCTGTTTGGCCAGAAGACCGGAGTTCGTCTCAGGCCCAGTTTTTTCCCGTTTACAGAGCCATCGGCAGAGGTTGATATTGCTTGTGTAATCTGTGGAGGCACCGGTTGCAGGGTCTGCAAACAGAGCGGCTGGCTTGAGATATTGGGGGCAGGAATGGTTGACCCCGAGGTGTTCCGTCATGTCGGATATGATCCGGAACTTATATCAGGCTTTGCTTTTGGCATGGGGATTGAGCGTATTGCAATGCTGAAGTACGGGATCAGTGACATGCGCCTTTTGTTTGAAAATGATGTTCGCTTCCTAAAACAGTTCTAGTCTGGTGAATATATGAAAGTTACATATAACTGGTTGAAAGAGTTTGTTGATTTTGATCTTAATCCTTCAGATCTTGCTGATATTCTGACAATGCTGGGGCTTGAGGTTGAAGGGGTTGAGCATATAGGAAGCGGCCTCGACGAAGTTGTGGTTGCCCGCGTGCTTGAGAAAGCCCAGCATCCAAACGCAGACAAGCTCTCACTATGCAAGGTGGATAACGGCAAAGAAATATTGAATGTTGTCTGCGGAGCCCAGAACTTCAAGCAGGGTGATACTGTGGCCCTTGCCCAGATCGGCGCCGTTTTGCCAGGTGACTTCAAAATCAAGAGATCGAAAATTCGTGGCGAGGAATCTTGCGGGATGCTCTGCTCTGAAAAGGAGTTGGGGCTGGCAGATGAGAGCGCCGGAATTATGGTACTTTCTCCTGACATGTTAATCGGCACTCCCCTCTTTGATGCAATGGGTATTAAGGATACTGTCTTTGAGATAGGTCTGACCCCTAACAGGGCTGACTGTCTGAGCGTAATCGGAATAGCCCGGGAGATAGCAGCTAAACTCGGCCTTAACCTGAAACGGCCTTCTGTTAAAATTGAAGAGGGTAACGAACCGGCTGAAATGCATATCGGTGTTACCATAAACGATCCATCGGGCTGCCCTCGCTATGCTGCCAGGTATATATCCGGATGCATCATAGCACCATCTCCGGCCTGGCTTGCAAATCGCCTTCAAGCTGTTGGAATACGTTCAATAAACAATGTTGTGGATATAACCAACCTTGTGATGATCGAACTTGGACATCCATTACATGCCTTTGACTATCGTGAGGTAAGCGGAGGGAAGATCATTGTCCGAAGGGCAGGTGAGGGTGAGCGATTCAGCACACTTGATGGTCAGGAACGTATTCTTGGCAGAGAAGATGTTGTTATATGTGATCAACAGAGAGCCGTTGCCCTTGCCGGTATCATGGGAGGGGAAAATTCAGAGATCAAGGAAGATACGAGAGACATACTTCTTGAGAGCGCTTTCTTCGATCCACCGACAATACGCCGCACATCAAAGCGCCTTGGACTACATACCGAATCCTCTCACCGTTTTGAACGCGGGGCTGACATTGAGATGGTGCCTGTGGCACTGGACAAGGCAGCCTCTCTTATGGCTCAACTTGCAGGCGGGACTGTCTTCTCGGGCCGAGTGGACAACTACCCGCTCCCCCACAAACCTGTTACAATTCCCTTTCGTCCTTCACGATGCAACTCAATTATAGGTATTGAGCTTTCATCCGGAGATATGTCGAATCTCTTCAAGTCCCTCGAATTTGCTGTTGATGAGTCGGATGACTCTCGTCTTCTGGTTTCTATTCCAAGCTGGAGGATAGATATAGAACGGGAGATAGATCTTGTTGAAGAGATCTGCCGTCTTAACGGTTTTGATAAGGTTCCTGCGACGATGCCTGTCGCAGAAGTGATTTCTGATCGTCCCGGGCCACACCAGAGGCTTGAGCGCAAGGTTCGCAACCATCTTGTTGCAGAGGGGATGAACGAGATTGTCACATTCAGTTTTATAGCTCCGACCGAGGCTGACAGATTATGTCTTGGTGCTGATGACCCACGTCGTGTAAGTATTCGTCTATCCAATCCACTGGTTGAAGAACAGTCGGTTATGCGTACAACCCTCTTACCCGGACTTCTTGAGGCGGCCAGCCGCAACATGAGTTTCCGCAGTCTTGATCTTCGTCTCTTTGAGGTTAGGAGGGTTTATCATCCGCTTCCTTCAGAGGAGCTCCCCCATGAACCTCTTTTCTGTGCCGGTCTTGTAACCGGTGCACGCAATCCGGAAACATGGTGTTCGGCACGAGATCTGTCTGATTTCTATGATGCAAAGGGCATTCTGGAAAATCTGTTATATGAACTGAATATAAGAGATATAAGCTGGCTGTCAGAAAATCCTGAACCTTATTACCATCCTGGCAAGGCATGCAGAATAATGAGTGGGAAAACTCTAATAGGAAGCCTTGGAGAGATTCACCCGAAAGTTCAGGCCAGCTATGATCTTGAGCGTTCTGTATACTGCTTCGAGCTTGATTTTGAGTCATTGCTGGGGATTTCTTCCAAAAGTCCGGCAATAGTACCACCTTCAAGGTATCCTGATACTGTACGGGATCTGGCTTTGCTTGCTCCTGTTGATGTATCGGCTGGACAGATGATTGACTCAATAAAGAGCATGAGAATCAAGGAATTGGAAGAACTTGGTGTTTTCGATCTTTATCAGGGCGACAAGATTCCCGCTGGATTCAAGAGCATTGCACTACGTTTACGCTATCGTTCTGCAGATAGGACACTAACAGATGAAGAGGTTGCATCCATTCATCAGAAAGTGGTTGACGCAGTTGTAAAAAAATTGAATGTTTCAGTAAGATAAATCTTTAAAACTTGTTGCGGTTATCAAGTGCCTGTGATATAAAGCGTTTCTCCTGATGCTTGATAGAATAATTCAAATAATGCTAAAAATTATGTGGGGTTACTATGACAAAAGCTGATATTGTTGAACGAATTCATCAGAAAATTGGCCTCTCCAAGAAAGAGTCAGCAGAAATGGTGGAAATGGTCTTCGGTATCATGAAAACCACCCTTGAAACAGGCGACAAGATAAAAATCGCTGGTTTTGGCAACTTTGTCGTCAAACAGAAGGCAGACCGTCGTGGTCGCAATCCGCAGACCGGTGAAGCCATAACAATTGGCGCACGTCGTATTCTAACCTTCAAACCAAGTCAGGTACTGAAGAGCGCTATCAACGACGAGGAGTAACCAGAGGGGGCTGTGGTGCAGGTCATGCAACCCTCAATCCCGGACAAAACATACTACAAGATTGGCGAAGTAGCTCAGATCGCTGATCTTAAAACATCTGTACTCCGTTTTTGGGAGACAGAATTCTCTTTTCTTTGTCCTGAAAAGAGCGCCAGTGGTCAGCGACTCTACACAAAGCAGGATATTGAACTTGTAAATACGATTAAGACGTTACTCTACAAAGAGAAGTACACAATAGACGGAGTACGCAAGAAAATCAGTCCTGCCACATCAAGAAAGCCTGTACAGCTTTCACTTATAGAAGATGAATCTGCTTCTGACCTTATAGAGATAATAAGGCACCTAAAGCAGGAACTAAAAGAAATCAGAGATACATTATAGCAGTGTTTACGGTGCGTAGCGCAGCCTGGTAGCGCACTAGACTGGGGGTCTAGTGGTCGCTGGTTCGAATCCAGTCGCACCGACCATAAAAACAGCCACTTAGCTTGATTGCTGAGTGGCTGTTTTGGTGAAAATTGACAGGAATTGACAGGTTTTTAAACCACCTTCAGCGAAACCGAGTAAATCTCGCCAGTCTGGCCGGTTAAGGCCGATATATCCCCATCGGAGTATGGACGGAACCATGTCTAAGCCAGTCTCATTCATAATATGGGTTGATGCCGATGCCTGCCCACGGATAATCAAAGAGATCATCTTTAAGGCATCGGCGCGCTTGAAGCTTCAAGTTATGCTTGTTGCCAATACATGTCTGAAAAAACATTCTGGTGATTTTATTGATTCTGTTACAGTTTCTGAAGGGCCTGATGCAGCGGACGACTATATTGTTAAACATGCTGCGCCGACTGATCTTGTTATTACGGCGGACATTCCACTTGCAGCACGGATTGTTTCCAACGGAGGAATTGCACTTGATCCTCGGGGTGATCGTTATACAGAGGACAATGTGAGTAATCGTCTTGCAACACGTGATCTTTTAATGGAACTAAGGGCTGAGGGTACAATACACGGAGGCCCCAGGCCATTCAGTTGTACTGATCGTCAACGGTTTGCCTCTTCCTTTGACCGTCTCCTGACGCAACTTATAAAAAGATAAAAGGCCATTACATTTCATATCGCTGCCAACGTTTTTTGCTTATGTTGAACAGAAGCTTATTGTAGTGTAATAAACGGTGTAGGGGAAACAGCGATTAAATGTGATATGTTCTGTACTTCGGATAAAGGTGCTTTTATGAAGATATTGCTGGTAGACGACCATAAGCTATTCAGCAGCGGCATAAAAAACCTGCTTGAGGCTGGAGGCTACACTGTGGCCGGTACTGCATTTGATGGCAACACCGCCCTTGCAGCAGCGCGTGAACTGCAACCGGATCTGATACTGATGGACATCAACATGCCCGGTTGTAATGGTGTTACAGCAACCCATCTGATCAAGTCAGAATTTCCTGACATCAAAATTGTAATGCTCACCATGAATACCGATGATGATTCACTGTTTTCAGCCCTGAAAAACGGTGCATCCGGTTTTCTGCTGAAAAACCTTGAAGCCGAGCAGCTCTTTGCCTGTCTTGAGCAGATAGCACAGGGAGAAACAGTCTTTTCTCCTGAAATAGCAGGCCGTGTGCTACAGGAATACAAGGGCAAACCCTTTGATGCCGACGCAAAGGCACAGACAAACTCTTTGACCCCTAGACAGGAGGCGGTCCTGGCCCAGATTGCCCGGGGGCTGCCCTACAAGGATGTGGGGCTTGTGCTGGATATCAGTGAAACTACCGTTAAATATCATGTAAGAGAGATACTGGAACGGCTCCAGTTTGACAACCGCGCCCAGGCCATCGCCTATTTCATCGAGTCCCGTTTGAGCAGGTAAAGCTGGCCCGTTCCACCTCCAGTTCCATCAATTTTCAAACCTTACTCCCCCCCAAAAAACTCCTTC